>JALHNR010000275.1 GCA_022843525.1 Methylocystis sp.
CAAGAAAATATAGCGCCGCGCATCTGAGCCGCGAAGGAGCCCGACGCTAATTATTTGTGTTTTCCGCCGTCCGAGCCATATTGCCGCATTGGCCCAAGCGCGTCATCAAGCACCCGGCACGCGCACCCGAGGCCATTCCGTGTTGCTCTTTCCTGACAGAGTCTGATGCTCATCGACACCCATTGTCACCTCGACTTTCCCGATTTCGCGCCAGAACTCGCAGAGACGATCGCCCGCGCGAAGGCGCGCGGCGTCGCCAGAATGATCACGATCTCAACGCATCTGTCGCGCTTCGAGCGCGTAAAGGCGGTCGCCGAAACCTATCCGGAGGTCTTCTGCACGGTCGGGACGCATCCGCACCATTCGCATGAAGAGGCCGAGCCGACTGTCGAGGCGCTGGTGAGTCTCTCGCAGCATCCAAAATGCGTCGGACTGGGCGAAGCGGGCCTCGATTATCACTATGACCATGCGCCGCGCGACGTGGCGCAGCGCATTTTCCGGATACACGTCCAAGCCGCGAGAGAAACCGGCCTTCCGCTCGTCATTCATACGCGCGACGCCGATGAAGACTGCGCCGCGATTCTAAAGGACGAAATGGGGAAGGGGGCTTTCCCCGCCCTGCTCCATTGTTTCACGAGCGGGCCCGCGCTCGCCCAAACCGCGCTGCAGCTCGGTCTCTATATTTCCTTTTCCGGCGTCGTGACCTTCAAGAACGCCGAATATCTGCGCGAGATCGCCCGCGACGTGCCGCTGGAGCGCATGCTGGTCGAAACCGACGCGCCCTTCCTTGCGCCGGCGCCCCATCGCGGCAAGCGCAACGAGCCAGCCTTCGTCGTCGACACCGCGCGCGTGCTCGCCGACGTCAAGGGAATCAGCGCCGCCGAACTTGCGGTCGCCACAACCGAAAACGCGCTGCGGCTGTTTTCCAAAATGCCGCCTCTGGACGCCGCCGCGTGAGCCTGAGAATCAGGATTCTTGGGTGCGGTTCGTCCGGCGGCGTGCCGCGCGTCGGGCAGGGCTGGGGAAAGTGCGATCCGGACAATCCGAAGAATCGGCGCCGGCGCTGCTCGATTCTCGTCGCGCGCGGCCCTGCCGAGGCAGCGACGCAAGTGCTCGTGGACACCGGACCTGATCTCCGCGAGCAACTCATCGACGCCGACGTCAAGCGGCTCGACGCGGTCTTCTATACTCATCCCCACGCCGACCACACCCATGGCGTCGACGACTTGCGCGGCTTGGTCATTCTGAGCGGACGGCGAATCCCGGCCTATATGGACGAGCCGACTTCGCGGTCCTTCGCCCAGAAGTTCGACTACATCTTCAAGACGCCGCCGGGCAGCTTTTATCCGCCGCTGATGACCGAACATCGGTTGCATCTGGGGCGCGCCGAGACGGTCGAAGGACCTGGCGGCGCCATCGTCGGCACGCCTTTTCGCCTGGACCATGGCGACATGGACGCCCTCGGCTTTCGCTTCGACAATGTCGCTTATACGCCGGATCTTCATGCGATTCCGCCAGAGAGCGTTCAGTATCTGGAAGGGCTCGATTTATGGATTATCGACGCGCTGCGCCATCAGCGGCACGGCACGCATCTGTCCGTCAGTCAGGCGCTGGAGTTCATCGCGCATTTCAAGCCCAAGCGCGCCGTGCTGACGGATCTGCATGTCGATTTGGATTACGACGCGCTCGCCGTGACGCTGCCCGAGAACGTGACGCCGGCATTTGACGGCATGGCGCTCGAAGTCTGACGTCGCGGGCATCGCCAAACACAACATAGTTATGTTCCATAATATGGATTATGCGAATCGCGGATGAGGGATCCCGCCGGCGCCATCCGCTCTTGCCTTCGCGAACCGGAGTTCTGCGCCGACGGCTTTTGCCCTACGCGCCCTGCTTTGCTTGCCTTGCCTTGCATGTCCTGCGGTCGCCGGGCGGAACGCCGCGCCCGTGTCGTCGGATAACGTTTTGTGTTGGCGATGTGGCGCGGGCGCAGTTGGCGGCGCGTCAATCCCACCGGCGCAGCGCATCTAAACTCCTGCAAACGCAAACATTCCTGCGAACGCGGGAATTGGAAGCCAGTTGTCAAACCATGGCGGCTGTTTGGATTTTTGGATCACCCCACGGAATTCTCTGGCCTTCCGGGGCAAAACTCTGGTAAAAGGCTCGCTGCGCGGGACTATATGGCATTCAAGAGGCACATCATCGTCGTTTCCGGGCGCGCGCGTTTTTTGAGACGCGCAGACTGGAGCGGTTGGGCGCACAAGGTTGGCATAGCGGTCTTGCCGTTTTTGGCGGAGACGAGCAGGTAGACATGAGCAAAGGTAGAGATTTCCGGGGCCCCCGCAAGCGCGGATTTGATGACGATGCTCCGTATAGCTATGATTCGCCGCGAACCAGCCGGGCGCCGCGATCACCCTTTGGCGGCGGATTTCCAGATGCGCCGCCGCCGATGTCGAACGAGCCAGCAGTCGACGCCATCGTGAAGTGGTTCAAGACGGACAAGGGCTTTGGCTTCGTGGAGCTTGCCAATGGCACCGGCGACGCCTTCCTCCATATCGGAGCCGTTCAGGCGGCGGGATATGACACGCTGCCGCCCGGCGCGAAATTGCAGGTGCAAGTCACGAGTTCGGTGAAGGGCCAGCAAGTGGCCCGAATTCTCGAGGTCGATTTGGCCGGCGCCGCTGAGCGGGCGCCGCCGCCGCCGCCGCGCGCAGGCGGCGGTTTTGACAGCCCCCGGCCCCGTCGCCAGTCGCCCGATCCATCGACCGCCGTTCCGGTCTCCGGCAAGGTCAAATGGTTCGACGAGACGAAGGGCTTCGGCTTCGTGCAGTCGAACGACGGCGGCAAGGACGTCTTCGTCCATATTTCGATTCTTGGTCCATCCGGCGTGAACCGACTCGCCGAGGGCCAGCCGGTCACGATGCAGGTCGTCGATACGGCGAAAGGCAGAGAAGCGCTGTCGATCATCCTGGAGTAAGCCTCGCTCCGTAGAACCGCGCGCCGCGATCCTCCTTGAGGGCCGCGGCGCTTTTCTTTTGGGGAAACCTCATGTCCGGCCGACCGCACGGCGATGTCGCCAGACTGATCGAAATCATGGCGGCGCTGCGCACGCCCGGCAGCGGTTGTCCCTGGGATCTCGAGCAGGATTTCCGCTCGATCGCGCCCTATACGATCGAGGAAGCCTACGAAGTCGCCGACGCCATCGAGCGCAACGATCTTACTGATCTCAAAGATGAGTTAGGCGATCTCCTCTTGCAGGTCGTGTTCCATGCCCGAATGGCGCAGGAGCAGAAGGTTTTCGCCTTCCAGGACGTCGTCGACGCGATCTGCGACAAGCTCATTCGCCGGCATCCTCACGTCTTCGGCGACGCCCGGTCTCTCGACGCGGACCGCGTGCCCACGCAGTGGAGCGCAATCAAAGCCCGCGAGAAGGCGGCGAAGCAGGGCGCGCCGCCGGCCAGTCTGCTTGACGGCGTGCCGCTCGCCCTGCCCGCGCTGACGCGCGCCCTCAAGCTGCAACAGAAGGCGTCCGCGGTGGGCTTCGACTGGGACGACGCGCAGCAGGTTCTTGGCAAGATTCGCGAGGAAACCGAGGAAGTCGCCGCGGAACTCGCCCGTCCTGGCGCAAAGGCTTCGCCAGCGCTCGAAGAGGAGATCGGCGATCTGCTGTTCGTGGTCACCAATCTTGCGCGCCATGCCAGTGTTGATCCCGAGCAGGCGCTTCGCTGCGCCAACACGAAATTCGAGCGGCGGTTCCACCATATCGAGCAGCGTCTCAAGGAGATGGGCCGTTCGCCTGAAGCGGCGTCTCTCGACGAGATGGAAGACTTGTGGGTCGAGGCGAAAGGCGCTGAGCGCAAGCCGCGCTGACGACACACTCAAACGTTTGAAGGTTGCGGCGCGCCCGTTATCAGCGCCCCGCGCCGGCTTCGCGGATAATTTCGGCCTGCGGGAACCGCCTCGCGAAGCTCTCCGAACGCTCAGGATCGATACGCACGACGAGATGGACGCCGCCCTCCGGCAACGCTTCGCGTTCGAGCACTTCGGTATGGGCGTGAAGCCAGGCCAGCCCTTCGCCGTCGGCGGCGTCGAGGTCCATTTCAAATCGAACCCGTCCCGCCGCCAGGGTGGACTCTATTCTTGCCAGCAACTCATCGAGCCCCTGCCCGGTCAAGGCCGATACGAGCGTCGGCCGCCGTTGAGGCTCGATCCCGCTCACGGCGAGCTGCAGCGCCGAAAGCCGATCGGGATCGAGCGCGTCGATCTTGTTCCAAACCTCCAAAATCCGCCCTTCAGCTTCGCCTTTCAGACCGAGTTCGCTCAGGATCGACTCGACGTCTTTCGCCTGCGCTTCCCAATCTTCGTGCGAGACGTCGCGAATATGGAGAACCACGTCGGCCAGCGTCACTTCTTCGAGCGTCGCCCGAAAGGCGGAGACGAGCATGGTGGGCAGGTCGGAGATGAATCCCACCGTGTCGGAGAGCAGGACACGTGCCCCATGCGGCAGTTTGATCTGGCGCAGCGTCGGATCGAGGGTCGCGAACAGCATGTCCTGCGCCAGCACCTCGGCCTTGGTCAGGCGGTTGAAAAGCGTGGATTTTCCGGCGTTCGTGTAGCCGACGAGCGCGACCACGGGATAGGGAATGTCGCGCCGCGTCTTACGATGCAGCGCGCGCGTGCGCTTCACCTTGTCAAGATCGTGCTCGATGCGCCGCATCCGCTCCTCGATCAGGCGTCGATCCGTCTCGATCTGCGTTTCGCCCGGGCCGCCGAGAAAGCCAAAACCGCCACGCTGACGTTCAAGATGGGTCCAGGAGCGGACGAGTCGCGACTTCTGATAGGCTAGATGCGCGAGTTCGACCTGCAGCGCGCCCTCCTTAGTTCGGGCGCGCTCGCCGAAAATTTCGAGAATGAGTCCGGTCCGGTCGATGACCTTGGCGTCCCAGGCCCTTTCGAGATTGCGCTGCTGAACGGGCGAGAGCTGGCAGTCCATGCTCACGAGCGCGGCGTCATTCGACTTGACGAGTTCGCCGATCTCTTCGACCTTGCCCTTCCCCAGATAGGTCGCCGGTCGAACCTCGTTCAGCGATATGGGCAGTTGACCGACGACATCGAGGTCGATCGCCTCGGCGAGCCCCACCGCTTCCATGAGACGCGCCGCCGTGTCGCGCGCACGCGCCGCGCCGCCATGAGTCACATAAGGCCCAATGACCAATGCGCGGGCGCCGGCGCCATTCGGCGCCGTCCCGTTATCTGCTCCGCTATCAGCCTTCAATCGCCTACCGCTGCTTGTCGGCCTGGCCCTCGTCGTCGCCCGGCTCAAACATTTGTATGGGGTGTCCGGGCATGATCGTCGAGATGGCGTGCTTGTAGACGAGCTGAGAATGCCCGTCTCGTCGCAGCAACAGGCAAAAATTATCGAACCAGGTGACGATTCCCTGGAGCTTGACGCCATTGACGAGGAAGATCGTGAGCGGGACTTTATTCTTCCTGACGAAATTCAAAAATGTATCTTGCAGATTCTGCGAACGCTCTGACGACATCGGCTGTCCTGTTCTGTTTTTTGAGCCGAGCGGAATGACGCCGCCCCCAGGGGATCGTTCTTCTTTTTTCGCCGCCGTGTTCATTAGAACCTTTCAAATGGCGAAGCGCAAGGCGCAAGTCGAGCGCTTTCCGCCGCCAATTCATGGCAAGCGTTCGGCTTTAACTCCGCGCCAGCTCTTGCCGCCAACATAATGCAGCGCTTTAACTAGCTCACTTAAGTTAATGTTTCTATGACTCGACCGACAGCGACTTAAGTTTTCGGTGTAAGGCCGAGCGCTCCATGCCGATGAACTCCGCCGTTCGGGAGATATTCCCAGAGAAGCGATTGAGCTGAGCGACGAGGTATTCGCGCTCGAACACTTCCCGCGCCTCTCTGAGCGGCAGGCTCATCAGTTTCTCGCCGCGCACGCCGGCGGGAGTCGCCGGCACAAGTTCGCCGACATCGGCCGGCAACATTTCGGCCGTGATCGTCGCGCCGGAATCGCCCGACGTGAGAATCATCAGGCGCTCTACATTGTTTCTCAACTGGCGGATGTTGCCGGGCCAGTCATGCAACTGCAGGATAGCGAGGGCGTCTTCCGAGATCCGTCGGCGCGGCATGCCGGAAGCGAGCGACATATTTTCCATGAAATAGTCGATGAGCGCCGGGATGTCCTCGCGCCGCTCCGCCAGCGAGGGAATCCGGATCGGCACCACCGCGAGGCGATGAAACAGATCCTCGCGCAGCGTTCCCTCTTCGATCGCCGACGCGAGATCGCGCGCCGAGGACGAGATTATCCGCACGTCG
>JALHNR010000276.1 GCA_022843525.1 Methylocystis sp.
GACGGCGCTGGCGACGGCCCGGCAAAAATCCACCTCGAAGCCGCGCCATTCACCCCCGCCGTCGCGTTGAGCTAAGCCGGGCGCGTCAGTGACGCCGCAGGTCAAAAAGCCGCGCTTCATGATCTGCGCGAGCGTCGGAGCGACATCCGTTTGCGCCCCGGCGCTGAGAGCGAAAAGCGCTCCGGCGAAGGCCGCAAGGAAGGCGAAAGCTGTGCGGCGGATCATGGCGGGCTCGGCATCCGGCGGAGGATATACTACGGTCGCGCGGCGTTCACGCAGGCGAGTTGTCAGAGGCGGCATGTCCGAAGAAAAAAGAAAAGCAAGGCGTAAGTTAAAGCCCGCCACTCTGGTGACGCAAGCCGGCCGCACGCCATTCGATCATTTCGGCTTCGTCAATCCACCCATTTATCGCGGTTCGACGGTGCTGTTCCCGACGGTCGCGGCTCTCGAGGCGTTACGGCAGCCGTACACCTATGGCACCAAGGGGACGCCCACGACTCGCGCGCTCGAGCAGGGCTGGTGTGAGATCGCCGGCGCCGCCGACACGGTGTTGACGCCCTCCGGCCTTGCGGCGATCGGGCTGGCGCTGCTCACCGCCACGCACGCGGGCGCGCACGCGCTCATCGTGGATTCGGCTTATCAGCCGACGAGGATCTTCTGCGACGGCATTCTCGCCCGCTTCGGCGTCACGGTCGACTATTACGATCCCTTGATCGGCGGCGGCATCGCCGCAATGATGAAGCCCGAAACGACCGCGGTGCTCGTCGAATCGCCTGGTTCCCAGAGCATGGAAGTTCAGGACATTCCTGCGATCGCGGCGGCCGCCCACGCCCACGGCGCCTGTGTGATCGCGGACAACACCTGGGCGACCCCTCTTCTCTTCCCGCCGCATGAACGCGGCTGCGACCTCGCCGTCGACGCCGGCACCAAATATCTCTCGGGCCACGCCGACCTCCTCATGGGGCTTGTTTCGGCCAATTCGGGGTGGGCGAAGCGCCTGCGCGCGACCTTCAACGCCTTCAGCATGGGGTCCAGTCCCGACGACGCCGCGCTCGCCTTGCGCGGGCTGCGGACCATGGCGCTACGGCTGCGCGAACAGGAACGCGCCGCGCTCGACATCGCGCAGTGGCTGGAGGACCGACCGGAAGTTTCGCGCGTGCTGCATCCCGCCCTTGCGACGCATCCCGGCCACGCGCTGTGGAAACGAGATTTTACCGGCGCCTCCGGCGTTTTTTCCGTTATCCTCAAAGAGACTACAAAAAAGGCGGTCGCCGCTTTTGTCGACGGATTGGAATTGTTCGGTATCGGATTCTCATGGGGCGGCTATGAAAGCCTTGTCCTGCCCTTCGACTGCGCTTCTTACAGGACGGCGACGCGATGGGCTCCGGAAGGACCGGCGCTGCGCTTCTCGATCGGACTGGAGGATGTCGCGGATCTGAAATCGGATCTCGAGGCGGGACTGGCTCGGCTCAACGCCTTTTGAAGGCGGCGCGCCGCAGCGCATCCAAGTTTTCGCAGTCCTTATCGTGAAAAAGATGTCTTGAAGAGGAGAAGCAATATGGTGGCCGTTTCCCGGGTTGCTGCCTATGTGGCCGTCTGCGGTTTTTTAATTGCGGGCGTCGCGCCGGCGCGAGCGGCCAGTGGTCAAGAGTTTCCGAACTCCACATGCGCCTGCAAGGCATGCGGCCAGAACAAGTCGGACGTCATCGGCAAATGCCCCGACGTCTGCAAGGACAAGACGGTCTATGACAAAGGCGACAAGGATGCTCCCGCTGCAGGAGCCAAGAGCCACTCGGGCAAAAAAGACAAGACCGCCAAAGTCTCGGAACCTACGGTGTTTTGTAAGGCCGCCCGCATGAAGCTCCCGAAAGGCTGGATGCGCGCTGATCCGCCGCCGCTCAAGACCCGCTAGAGCGCGCTGCGAAAAAGTGGGAACGGGCTTTTCGCGTAGAGCGCGCTCTAAACTATGGGATCGATCACGTTATCTGCATTTGGGCGTTTCCACTCAAATGCAGCGTGATCTCAACGTTTCTAGGCTTTCGGCGGCGTAGACGCACTGCTAAAGCCCAGCATCAGGTCGCGCAGTTCTGGCTCCTCGACGAGTCCGGCGGCGACGACGCACTCGAACCATCGGGTGGCGCGCTGCTTCTTCTCACGCCATTTCTTGCGTTGCTTTTGTACGCGCAGAGAAAACACCTCGACGCAGCAGTCGACGGTCGCGCCGCTGTCGAGGCGTTTTTCATAGCGGAAATCGCCGAGCTTCGCTTTTTCCATCTTGCCGATGAGGCCGGCCTCCTGCACCGCTTCGATCGCCGCGACGATATGCGGTTTGCGGCCTTTCATCGGCCAGCCCTTCGGAATCACCCAGCGCTTTGTGTCGCGGGAGGTGACCAGCATGACCTCGAGGCGCCCACTATTGAGTCGCCAAGGTAAAGCCGCGTATTGCGTGCGAACGATGGAACCCGCGCCGACGCGCTTCTTCTTCGCTTTGGCCGTCTTCATGCCGCGAATCTCGCAAGCGCGTAGAAGGTCGCGGCGAAAAAGGCGGCCATCGGCATGGTGATGACCCAGGCGACGACGATGTCCTTCGCGACATTCCAGCGGACCGCCGCCACGCGCCGCGACGCGCCTACGCCAATGATCGCGCCGGTGATCGTATGCGTCGTCGACACTGGAACGCCCAGCGCCGTCGCGAGAAACAGCGTGATAGCGCCCCCCGTCTCGGCGCAGAACCCTTGCACCGGCGTCAAGCGGGTGATCCTGGATCCCATTGTGCGCACGATCCGCCATCCGCCAAACAAGGTTCCAAGGCCCATGGCCGCCTGACAGGCGATGACAACCCAAAAGGGCACGTGGAACTCGCCGCCAAGCGCCCCGTGCGAATAGAGGAGCACCGCGATCACCCCCATGGTTTTCTGCGCGTCATTGCCGCCATGGCCCAGCGAATAAAGGGAAGCGGAGGCGAATTGCAGAATGCGAAACAGCGCATCGACGCCGCCCGGCGTCCGGCGCACGAAGATCCAGGAAACGAGCAGGATCAACGCCAGCGCCAGGACGAATCCGAGCGCGGGCGAAAATACGATCGCTACGCTGGTCTTGAGCAGCCCGTTCCAGACGATCGCGGAAGCGCCGACCTTGGCCACGCCGGCGCCCACGAGACCGCCGACGAGGGCGTGCGAACTCGATGACGGAATGCCCAATCCCCATGTGATCAGATTCCAGACGATCGCCCCCATCAGCGCCCCGAACGCCACGAAATCATCCACGATATCGGGCGAGACGATGCCAGCGCCCACAGTTTGCGCGACGTGAAGCCCAAAAAACAGGAACGCGATGAAGTTGAAGAAGGCGGCCCAGGCCACGGCGAATTGCGGACGCAGAACGCGGGTCGAGACGATCGTCGCAATGGAATTGGCGGCGTCGTGCAGACCGTTCAAAAAATCGAAGATCAGAGCGACCGCGATCAGCCCAATGAGATACAATGAAAAGTTCTGCAAGCGCCGTCCCTAAGTATGCTCGATGACGATGCCGGCGACGCGGTCGGCGACATCCTCGAAGCCGTCGACGACTCTTTCAAGATGGCCATAGATTTCCGCGCCGACGATGAAAGCCATCGGGTCTTTGTGGCGGTGCGCCAGAAACAGCTCCTTCAAGCCCTGATCGTGGATCGCGTCGGCCTCGTCCTCGATACGGGTGATCTCCTCGCTGAAAGCGTTGAGCCTGCCGGCATTCTGCCGCATCACGCGCAGCAAGGGTATGGCGCTTCGCGTGAGCTCCGCCGACTGGACGATAATATCACCCATTCGTCGCATGGCGGGCTCGAAATTTCGCGTCTCATAGAGCAGCGTCGCCTTCGCCGTTTGATGCATTTGGTCGATCGCGTCGTCCATCGCGGTGACCAGGTCACGGATGTCGCTGCGATCGAACGGCGTGATGAATGTGCGGCGAACCGCCAGATGGGCTTCGCGGACGATGGCGTCGGCCTCATGCTCTTGGCGGCGGATTTCTTGACTGCAGACGAGCACACGGTCGCCCCCGTTCAGCAAGTCCCGCAATGCGTGTGATCCGGCGACGAGCGTCTCCGCATGCCGCTCGAAAAGATCGAAGAAGCGCTCCTCTCTCGGCATGAGCGCCTGAAACCAAGACAGCATGGCGCTCTCGCCTCCCCGGGAACCCGTCACAAAACCGTCATAAAAGAGCCCGCGGCACATAGCCGGCGCGGCTTCGAGTGTAAAGCGCTAGAGACCCGCGGCCGCGTCTATTTTGCCGGACGCTGCGTTTTGTTCAGCGCGACGGCGCCGTCACGGGAGGCGCGCGCCTCGCCAGGCGCGATGTTGCGCGACAGCAGATCTCTCAGACGCGCCCTGATCTGGCGCGAGGCATGACGGACGCTGACAAGGCTTGAGCGGCTGTAAATCAATGCGCCCTTCTCGCCGACAACGATATCGCCGTTTTGCAATGTCGGATCCCGGCGGGACAGCGCAAGGTAATGGTCGCGAGATGCGGCCGGATCATTGCAGCCGCATTGCGCCGTCAGTTTGTCGCGAAAGCTGAACGCCGCCGGAAGCGCCGAATAGCGTTGCCCTTTGGCGTTGCGCGCCTGCTCGATGCTTGCGCCCTCATAGAGCTGTACGCGCGCGGAGGGACAGGCGAGTTCGCAGGAGCGCTGGCCGGAAATGCGCGACAATTTGATTAGGGGAAAATAATAGCCGTCGCAGGCGCGCACGCAATAGCCGCCGCCGGACATCGAGTCCGTTTCGGCGGTCTTTGCTGGTTCGGGTTTTGCGTAATGAATTGAAGCCTTCGGCGGGCGCCGCGGCTGCCGCGGGCGCGCGCGCATGACCCGCCAGGAGCGGTGGGACGAGAACCCCGGCGGTTGGTCGGGGCCGAAGAGGTAGTCGAAAAGCTCGCCTTGCGCCAAAGCATCGAAGGGTGAGACGAACGCCACGGCGAAAGCCAGTGCGCCGGCGATCCCTGTCGCACCCTGGCGGTTGAGCCGCATTCGCCGTCCCCGTCTACTAAACTTCGACTGGCGACCCCGGCAGGATTCGAACCTGCGACCTACTGCTTCGAAGGCAGTTGCTCTATCCAGCTGAGCTACGGAGCCGTCGACGGCGCAGCTTTCGTCGCGGACCATATCATCTCGGCCACGCGGCGCCAGCAACGCCCGACAGGGTAGTCATATATGGCGACCCCGGCAGGATTCGAACCTGCGACCTACTGCTTAGAAGGCAGTTGCTCTATCCGGCTGAGCTACGGGGTCGAAACAGCCTCAGTGCGTCCAGAGACCGATGCGGCTGGTCTTGAAATTATCTGAATAGGACACGCCGCGACGCGCCGCCAGATTAGGCTTGGGCTCCTCCACCCGATAGGCGAGGCCCGTGCGTTCGGCGTAGGCGATCGCCTCCTCTTTGGTGGAAAAATTGAGCCTGACCTGCTGGCGCATGTCACCGGAGCTGGTCCAGCCCATGAGCGGCTCGATGCTGCGCGGAAGCTCCGGCTCGAAGTCCAGCCGCCACATGTCCGACCCCGGACCGGACTGAGTGGCGCTCGGCGCCGGAAGATAGATGCGTGCGGTCATATGGCCTCGTCGTTGGCTGCGCTCGTAGACGTCATGAGAGCGGCGCGCGGCGGTCTTTTGCGCTGGTCGGGGCAGCAGGATTCGAACCTGCGACCTGAAGTACCCAAAACTTCCGCGCTACCAGGCTGCGCTATACCCCGCCGGACCAAGCCGCGCCTACGTCGGCTCTGCCCTCGCTCGAATTTCGCTACCACGCACGGCCGCCCCTCACAAGGGAATGCGACTATCGCTTGAAGATGCGGTGTCGCACCTGGTCCCCGGGCGCGAGCGAGATTTTCCGCGCGGCGCCAGCGTTCAGCTCCAGCACCGCATAGGCTGGCGCAGGCGAAGTGATGATTCGTTCCGACATGGGTTCGGTGTCGGCGGCCACGCCCACCACCCGCCCGTCGCGCCCGATGAAAACCATGTCGAGCGGGATGTAAGTATTTCTCATCCACATCGAAACAGGCCCCTCGGCCTTGAATTCGAACAGCATGCCGTGATCGGCGGGCATCGATTTGCGGTACATGAGGCCGCGGGCGCGCGCCTTGGGCGTGTCTACGACTTCGACTTTGAAGTCATGCTCGCCCGTCGACGTCACGATGCGCATGAGTTCAACGGCGGGCTCGGCCCGCGCGACTGTCGACGCGACCAGCGCCAGCACGAACGACATGATCAGGGTGTGGAAGATTTGCGCCGCTCTCATTCGGGTGGGCTCCAAAGAGCGGTGTGCAGCATGGATATCTTCAGTG
>JALHNR010000277.1 GCA_022843525.1 Methylocystis sp.
CGCTCTTCCGATCTACGCTCGTTCATTTGGTCATCGGTTGGGGAGTTTTTCAACCAAGATCTCAATTTTTTCTATTGATGGAGGCTTCTCCAGGAGATCCGGAGCGTTCGCCATTAGTGCTTTGGCTACTCCTCCAGAGAGATGGGCCTCGCGCCCCTTCTCGTCCGGAAAGGTATCGAAAATACCAAACCTTGACAGGCTCATCTGGATTGCGAACCAGCTGGCGGTATTTGGTTCTGCCTCGACGAGTGGCAGCGCGTCTCTCAAGAAGGTAGCTAATTGCTTCTCTTTTCCCACCTTGGCTTCAAGAGCAACAAACAATCCTGGCTTAGTCATTGGACTTTCTCCTTAGCTTGATCTGGATTACAGCGGTCAGCGCCGACAGGACGTGAAGCCTCCGTCACGTGACATTGCCTGTACGCCCCAAGAAACTCCCGAATCGAAAAGAAAGTGAGGACCCCGGCTGTCGCCATGGTAGAGCCAAGTAGAAAGCTATTGCCTCCGACACCGGCGCTTTCATCTGCTATAGCTGCACTTGCAACGTAAAATGCGGTGACCCATATCGCCACGATCCAGATTGCAACAGCTATCGCGTATAGGACATTTCCATTGAGCCGCTGGCTCTTAGCGCCTGTTTGCATAGTAATACTCTCACCCGCTCTCGCTCGTGATGAGCTATGTTGCACAGATTTAACGAAGGCTTGATCACCCACAGGGGGCCAAGTTTGCCAAAATTGGCTTCAAGTGTGCCATGCGCCCATGCTTGTGTTGAGCCGCCCTCTTCTGCCTCGTCATCCATAACAATCGAGGGTATGAGCGCCTTTAAGCGCCAGGCCCATGAATACTTGTCCGAGCCTTCGGGCTCGTCGAGCGAGAAGATGCGGCGAGCGTCGGTGTGCGGTTCAGGTGGGCTGACTTTTCAAAGGTCAAACAGACCGACAGCTAGGCTCAGGACCTATCAATTTTGATTGAGGCGCGATTCAAAGTCTCCGAGATGGAGGCTTTGATGAATGATTTGTTTTTTGCTCAGCGCGCGCCAGATGGCACGGATATCGCCGTATTTTCCGTTGGCGCACGGAGTGCGGCGGGTTGACGATCGTCGGGTAGTCAGCTGAATCGTCTATGTGATCAAGCATGGTCTGCAACGGATGGATGCGCCCAAAGACTGTGGGCCGCACAAGACTCTCTTCAACCGGTTCATCCGCTAGCGGCTCGGGGTCTTCGACCGCATCTTCGCGGCGGTCGTCGGCGAACGCCCCAAGTCCAAGCGCATCATGATCGACTCGACGCATCTGAAGGCGCATCGCTCCCCCGCAAGCCTTTTAAAAAAGGGTTCTTTCCCGTTGGGAAGATCAGCTTGATGCTCTGTGGACAGACCTTCTGATGTTTTGGAACGCCGACGGCACAATTGAGGCTGCGCGTGTCGAGCCCATGCCGGAACGGGGCGATGGCCTATGTCGCGCGGGACCCGTTGCAGGTGTTGCAGGCTTCCGCGCATGGCGTCGCTAATGTCGTCGCCTTCCTCGCCGATATCACCATTAACGGCGTGAACGTGCTCGCCTCTTAATGGACGAGAAGGACGTGCCTTCGATCGATCTTTACTGAGCGCCTTCGGGCGCTCCTTTTTTGTCTGCTGTGCGCGCGGCTTCTGACGCCTTGACTCGTTAGCAAAGCCGCGCTTCCCTTCCCCGATATTTGAGGGGGATCACACGCGGATCATCGCCGTTTTATTTGCGCTTCTTCCGTCGCTAGCTTTTGCCGATGACATCACGCCGGACAGCTTCGCTAACCGGCTCAAGGCCGACGCGCTGAAGCTCACCGTCAACAGCATGCTGGCGCAAAGCAATACGCTCTACATTCAAGGGACGCCCACAGGCGATCCAATTCCTATTGCCGCTCGCATTGCATACACTATTGAAAATAATTCAGGCATGCCTCTGAGCTTGGCCGTTAAGCGCAGGGGCATCTCAGCTGGTCCTTGCTCAGAGGTCGAAAGCGGCTCGGGGCTCGAACTATTCGATGACGCACTGGCGATCCAGTTGCAGCGCAACAAATCGTATCGCGATCGTGTCATGCGCTTCGTTCCCGACAAGGCGCGCGTGTCAGGAACGATCGTGATGGAAAACACGAGCTGCAAGCCGAGTGACGTTTCGGGCATGACGACCGTGCCCGTTACGATCACCGTCATGGTCGCGAACGAAAACAATTTTCTCGCGGTCCCATTGCAGACGGATGCGCGCCTAACCGTGCGCGGCAATTAGAAACGTTTCCCACCGTCGGTAGCATGACGAGCACCGATCCATACAGTATCCTCGGCGTCGCGCGATCTGCGACGGCCGTGGAGATCAAGGCGGCGTATCGGCTGCTCGCGCACGAGCGACACCCCGACAAGAAGAGCGGATCGCACGAAGCATTCGTCCAACTGACCGCAGCCTATGAGTACGCGCTCGCCCGATGCGGACGGCCGGCGGGCTCTTCCGCGAGCACTTCCCCACCGCCACGGCAGGAATCCTTTGACGAGTTCATGGCGCGCACGTATCGGCACTGGGAGCGCTCCTCCCAGGAGCGAGAGGAATATTTTCGGCGAACGCATGCACATGCGCCATTCCGGCTTTTGTGGTGGCGTCTATCTCACGACTTGCTCGCCGCCGCGCACGACCTGGCAAAGCTTCTCCGTCGTAAATCATAATAGAACGCACCGCGTCTGATCGCGACGATCCTCGACGAGGCGCGACAGGCCCCGACGAGCCATCACATGTCGTGACCTGTCGCTCACCGCTGGTTTAAAGAGGATAGTCGCGCGCAGGATCGATCCCGGCGTCCGTCAGGAATTTGCGCAGGGCGGCAATTTCGTCTTTTGGAAGGCTATGATGGACGTCGTGGAATCCATGGGAAAAGCCGCTCAGCGTCACCAATAAATGGTTGTGCCGAGTACGAGTTATTTCAGCTCCCAGCTCTTCCAACATTGACTTGACGATCTTTGGATCGATGTTGCTACTCATTGGATGCGCGAACAAGGCGTGCAGAATTGTCCGATGCTTATGGTTCATTTATTGAACTTCCCGCTCATCTCAAAGGTCTATCATTTCGCACGGTGCACGCAGCTGCGACAACGAGACTTGCCCTTTGCATCTGAACCATCCCGGGGTTCTGGTTTATTTCGCCGGAACCGGGATCGCCGAACCTTTGCCTTCCGGCGCGCTGGCGGGCAGCAGTTCGAAGGTCAGAAGTTCGACCGGAGCTGCGCCAGTGTTGCTCGATTCATGGGCGACCGAGCCGGTCTCTGCGAAACAATCGCCCGCCCTGTAAATGGTCGGCGTTCCGCCGAGCGTATAGGTCATCTCCCCGGAAAGGACGCAGCGCAGCCCCGGCCCGAGGTGAAGATGCGCATGCATGTAGCCCCCTGGGTCGATGGTCGTCTGCGTCACGCGGATACGGTACTTGCCGTTGAGCTCGGCGAGTTGGCCAAGGTCCGAGAGTTCAGCTTTGATTTTCTGGTGAAAGCCTTTGATCTCTACTTCGTCCGCCTTGGCGCTGGCCGAGGCGGCAAGGAACAAGATGGCGAAAGCGACGACGAAGTTCAACATAGACGCCTCCAAATGCGCGCGCCACAATCGTCGCGCAAAGCTCTCCTCGGTTTCAGTCTTCGGCAGCTTAACGTTGGTCGTCGCTAAGTCCGCGGCGGGCGCGTGGCTTGAAACAGCGACTGGCGGGCAGCGCCGCATCATAATTGTGGAGTCTTCGTTTTCAACACTTCAGCTTGAGCTCCGCCTTCGCAGCAATCACCCACAACGCCGTGCTTTGCTAGTCTAGATGCCCATACCCGCAGCCAATTTATCATAAATTTTAAAAATCGGCGCTCACTTACACGCCACTGTCACTTCTTCATATTGTGGCCGCAACCCGAGCTGACCCTGAGTCTGTCATTTATGTCGCCTAAAGGTGTCAGATGGGTCAACCTCGCTTGCTCCCCCAAAAGGTCGAAGACCTAATCGGCGAACAGCTCCGCGCCATGTACGGTGACATCCTTGGTGAGCCGCTTCCAGATCGGTTTCTTGATCTCCTGGAGAGGCTAGAAACGGACAGGGTCTTGGTTTTCGGCGTCCCGGACCGCCAAAAAAAGCGCGACGCCTCAATAAATAGTCCAAAGGAGCGGGGTTTATTCAGCCGATTCGTCCGTCAACAGCTGAGGGCGGGCTAAGCGGAAAATCATGAAAGCGCTTCAGGCATAGGCCCTTTAGGCGAAAAATCGCCAGCAGAATCGACGCCGCCGAAATTCATGTGTCCGCCGAGTGTCGCTTACCGCGGCGGCGTCAATCCAGCGCCTGCTACTCGCGGGGACCTCAGAGGAGTTGCAAACTGTGCGGGTGGCGCAATCCTGCTTGTCGCAAGAAGGAATCACGACGCAGTTGCCTGAGCGCACGCGAGATTTACTCGCGTGCGAGTATTTGTCTTGCGCCCTCCAATCAGGATTGCTTCGGAGGCTGGCCGGCCTGGATTTCGATTGTCTTGGCGGCGCTAGCGGCTTCGGCAGGTTTCTTGACGGTGACGTGGAGAACGCCCTTGTCTAAATGCGCCTCCACGGCTCCGTCAGCGGGAGTGAATGGCAAGGACATTGAGCGATAGAACGAGCCGTAGCTGCGCTCCTCGACGTGCCACTCCTTCTCGTCCCTTTGGCTTTCTTCTTTTTTCTCGCCGGCGATGGTGAGCCGGTTGCCTTCTAAGCCTACTTTAATGTCTTTTTCTTCGACGCCGGGAAGTTCGGCCGTCACCTCGATGGCGTTAACCGTTTCGGCGACGTTAATCGCAGGCGCTTTCGCTCCGACACTCAGGGTCGGAAGACCGGTATCGAAGATACGAAACGCATCTTCCATCTCGCGTCGGAGCGAACGAAAGGGGTCTATGTCCTGACGGGACCACAGGCTCGGCAATCTCATTGTGCTCTCCTAGGATATGCGAACGCCAATGCCCGCTCCCAAGCTGTCAATCAGCATTGAACCGGGACCCCAGATCGGCGCCGAAAAGGGACCCCTTTTCAGGCGTGCGTTTTGTGCCGTAGTCGGCGTGACGGAGGGAGGGCGTAGCCCGACCGGAGTTACGCCGACTACGGCAGCGGCCTGGGCGGCGCGTCGGCCTCAGGCGCGGTTTTCGAAGCGCCAGCTTTCGTTGCCGGTTTCGACGATGTCGCAGTGATGGGTGAGGCGGTCGAGGAGAGCGGTCGTCATCTTGGCGTCGCCGAAGACGCTGGGCCATTCGCCGAAGGCGAGATTGGTTGTGACGATCACTGAGGTGCGCTCATAGAGCCGGCTGACGAGGTGGAAGAGGAGTTGGCCAGAGCGTCGGCGGCTCCTGTCGGGAATGGTTCGCCAAGGCGCTGTCCTCCGAATGGAAGAAGGCCAAGGCGTCTCGCCTGCGCGAGGAAAGCAACGTCGGCCTTCCGGTCCGTTCCTGCGTTGCCGACCGGCCTGCGCCGCGCATGCCCCTATGCCGCCTCTACACCACGCATTCCGGCCGCCTCGCCGGATCATTCGCGGCCTGAACTTCAAGAGGGACCGCATGATAAGCGGCCGGGAAGAGATCTCGCGAACCCCACTCCCGGCCTGACCACAACGCAAACGGAGCTTCACATCATGGCTAAACTGTCTCATACACCATCGCGGCGGGCCATGCTCGCCGGCCTCGCCGCTGCGCCCGTCGCAGGGCTTCCTGCCATTGCTGGCGTCGTCGCGGACGATGATCCGCTGCTTGAGGCTCTCGCAGAATACGAGCGCCTGCACGCGATCGAACGGACTGCTTGGGAAGCCGTGGCGGACGCCGCGCCCACGAGCAATAGGCTCCCGGAAGTTGTCTTTAATGGCAATCGCGTCTTCAGCATTCTCCATCTCGAAACCATGCGCGAAAGCAGCATGGGAATGACAGACGAAGAAATAGACGACACGATTGCGCGCCTCCGCAAAGGCAACGCCACAATGCGTGCTGAAGCCGCCGGCCTTGAGCCAGAATACCAGAACGCGCGCGCCGTTCTAGAAGCCCACAACGCATATGCGCAGAATGCCGAGACGAGCGAGGTATTAGATGCGGAGTCGGCCGCGCAGAAGGCGCAAGATAATGCGAACTGAAGCGCAGCGGGCGGTCTTCGAATCCACACCGACGACGCTCGCGGGCGCCTTACGGCTGCTCCGTCGCCTCGCTGACTTTCTCGACGAAGACGACGTGGTCAATGACATGCTTGTCGGCGACATGATCGGCGACTCCGTCCGCAACGCCGTCGCGGTGTTAGAGCGGGAAGCGCAGTCATGAGCTT
>JALHNR010000278.1:0-4627 GCA_022843525.1 Methylocystis sp.
TCTTCTGGACGCGGACGGATCGGCGATCGTGGTGCATGCGAGCCCTGACGACCACATGTCGCAGCCGATTGGCGGCGCCGGCGCGCGCGTCGCCTGCGCCGTGCTGAAATAGCGTGGGCAGCGCGCGTGTGGCGGAAGGGGTGTCCGACGTTCCGCCGTTTTTGCTGTCCATAGTGTAAATAAGCTATTGATATTTACGACTTGGTCGATATGGTCAGCTTCGCGGTTATGACAACAGGACGCGAAATTGGCGCAACGGAAGCTTTCCGAAACGGCGATCAAACGCCTCGATAAGCCGGGCATATACAGCGATGGAGACGGTCTTTTCCTGCGCGTGCGGGACGGCGGCTCCAAGCAGTTCATTTTCATCTATCGGCGCGGCAAGACGCGCAGCGAATTTGGCCTGGGCGGCTACGGGCAGGGCACGGCGCCTGTATCGCTGGCGCTCGCGCGGGAGAAGGCGGACGCCATCCGCGACAAGCTGGCGCGCGGTTTCGATCCAACAGCGGAACGCAAGCCGCCGCGTGTGATCACTTTTCGACATTGCATGGACGAGCTGCTCGCCGCGAAGGCGCCTGAGTGGACCAATGAGAAGCATCGGGCGCAATGGGAAATGACGCTTCGCGAATATGCGAAGCCGCTGCACGATATGCCGGTCGCCGAGATCGTCATGGGCGACGTCAAGGCGTGCATCATTCCGCACTGGCAGGAGCGCCCAGAAACGGCCGATAGACTGCGTTCGCGTATCCAAGCCGTGATTGATTACGCGATCGCCCACGAATGGCGCACGGCGGGCAATCCGGCGAGGTGGAAGGGGCTTCTCGACAAGGTTATGCCAGCGCGCCGCAAACTGGAGCGCGGGCACCATGCGGCGCTGGCCTATGCCGCGGTTCCGGAAATGATGGCGGGCTTGAGCGAATCGAGCGGCGTCGCGGCGCGCTGCGTCGAGTTTCTGACGCTCACGGCCGCGCGCAGCGGTGAGGCGCGAGGCGCGACGTTCTCGGAAATCGACAGAGAAGCCCATACATGGACGGTTCCGCCCGAGCGCATGAAAGCAGGCAAGGCGCACGTTGTGCCACTCAGCGCCCGCGCACTTGAGATTGTGGACGCCATGCTCCAGCGCGCGACTAGCGAGTTGATTTTCGGGGGCGGCGTGGACGGCCGTCCAATCAGCGACACGGCTATGACAAAAGCGCTTCGCCTCGCTTCGCCCGACAAGGCTGCGACGCTGCACGGAATGCGCTCGGCGTTCCGAGATTGGGCCGGCGACAAGACGACATTCCCGCGCGAGGTTGCGGAAGCCTGCTTGGCGCACGCCGTGGGGAATGCCGTTGAACAGGCCTATCGACGCGGCGACGCGCTCGAAAAGCGGCGGAAGCTCATGGACGCCTGGGCGGCTTTCTGTGCGGGGTCGACAGATGTCTAAGATCGGTTGGGAATTTAATTTCAGGGTAATGATTAAGACGCCGGAAGAGCTTCGCGGCGCTCTTGTAAGCGCGCTGCGCAACGGCGAGCTTGATCGCGATCTAGCGAATGAAATAGCCGACATGCTCGAACATAAAGCTCAGACGCCATTTCGCATGAAAGTTGAGCGGTCCAAGGCGGGAAATCCAGATTTTGGAAAATTCGACATCGACATGTTTCGCAGCGTGGAAAAAGCAATAGAAGATTTCCCGGGCGATCAGATCCCTTCATGGGATGAGCTTTTGAACTTTGTCGCGGGCAAGCCTTGCTACGGAAAGTTGACCGAGGAAACAGACCGCAGAACCGTCGAAAAGTTCATTCGAGAAGTCGTTAAGCATTGGGGGTTCAAGGACGAATAGCCATAAACATGCAATTCGTGGGATTGCATGTTTAACCAGGCGAAAAAATGCACCTAATAATAGCCATTCTAACCATGAGGAATGGCTATGGACGACACAGAAAGCCCTGCTCTCGTTTCTCTGAACGAAGCCTGCCGCATGACGTCGCTTTCGCGCACTGCGATCAATCGCTATCGCGCCGAAGACCGGTTTCCGCAGCCTGTTCCTGTCGGCTTCCGCCGCATCGCGTTCGTGCGCAGCGAAGTCGTTGCCTGGATCAAAGCGCGCATCGCAGAGCGCCCCGTTAAGGAGGCCGCGTGACGCATGGCCTTCCCAAAATGCGGAAAACCGCCGTCGCGTGACGCGATCGGCGGCTCCCTGAAAGTGCAATGCTTGGCGGCTTGCACTTCAGAAAATAGCACCAGCCACTTTGATCCGCAAATCCTTCGCGTCACATTTCTCGCGCGGCGCTACGCCATCCCACCCGCCGCGGCGCACCTGATAGCCGAGCTGGCCCTCGGGGAGGCGCGTCAATGAGCGCCGCCTCTCATGAAAAAGGGCCGACCCCCTCTCGAGGATCGGCCCAGCCGCGCCACGCACGCGCCGGACGCAGTGTGTGGATGGCGGAGACTGGCGCCGTAGAGGGCGGAGCGCAATGGCCCGAATGCCAGAACTGTCGCTTTTACGTGGCCACAGGCGGCAACATGGGCGATTGCCGGTTTAACCCTCCGCTCGAAGGTCTGAGTAATTGGCCGAAGTCCTGCAACTGGGATTGGTGCGGCGAATTTCATGCACGGGTGCGCTGATGGCGGAGCTGCGCGAACCCTTCAATCCGGTCGATTTCATCGCCGCGAACAATCTTGCTGTCGCGCTCGAATTGGCGCGCGTCGGGCTCAAAGTATTCCCTTGCCAAGAGACGCTTAACGACAAAGGACACCCCTCGAAGCGGCCTTATTATCGTCCAGGCGACCTACTGCACGGAAAAGACGACGCGACTGTCAATCTCGACAGGATCAAGTCCTGGTGGCGATGGCGGCCCTATGCGCTTCCGGCTATTGCCTGTCAAAGCGGCAGCCTTGTTCCGATAGACCCGGATTGCAAGAATGGCAGGAACGGCGTCGCGGCATTCGAAGCGCTCATCGCCGAACATGGGTTGCCGGCGGGCGTTCCGATCGTCGAGACGCAGAGCGGCGGATTTCATTACATATTTACGCAGCCCGCAGACGGACCGCAGCTTGGCGATGGCGAGGGCGCGCTTCCTGCCGACATAGATGTGAAGGGCGCTGGCTACATCATCGCGCCTGGGGCAATGCTTGGCGATGGGCGAGCGTGGCGACCTGTCGACGATGCGCCGAAACTTGCGGAAGCTTTCGCATCTGGAAAAATTCCGCAGATCCCGGAATGGCTCGCCAACATCATTCGAGCCAGAAAAGCCCCGTCGCCGTCAGAGTCGCCTCCTTCAATTTCATTGCCGCGGACGCCTCCCGGCTCGCGCGAGGAGGCCTATGCGCTAGCCGCGCTGGACGCCGAATGCGCCGAGGTGGCGACGACGGGCCAAGGCGGTCGCAACAACGCGCTCAACAAGGCTGCTTTCGCCGCCGGGACGATGATCGGGGCCGGATGGCTCAGCCGCGGAGAATGCGAGAGCGCGCTGATGGCGGCCGCGGCCGCGTGCGAGCTCAAAGGCTGGGAAGCTCGAGCGACGATCAAGAGCGGGCTGAACGGCGGCGAGAAACATCCGCGGGATCCGCTCGGCGAGGCAGAGCTGGCCTATTTCCTCAATCCGCAGCCGCGCAAGATCGCAGTCACGGACGGCACAGCGCACGACGCCGAGACGGGCGAAGTTATCGGAGAATCGCCAGCGACTGGCCAATCTGGCAGGCTCGGCATTCTGTCGAGCGCGCAATTCGTCGCCGGCTTCACGCCGCCAGACTATTTCATCGACGGCATTTGTCAGCGCGGCTTCCTCTATTCACTCACGGCCGCGACGGGCGCTGGAAAGACGGCTATTGCGCTCGCCCTCGCTATGCAGGCCGGCAGAGGCGGAGGGACGCTAGGCGGGCGCGAGGTTCAGGGTGGGCAGGTGCTGTTCCTCGCCGGCGAGAACCCAGACGACATTCGCATGCGATGGATTGCGATGGCGCACCATTTTGGTTTCGACATCGACACTATTGGCGTTCGCTTTCGTCCCGTCGCTTTCGATATCGGTAAATCGCTTCCCGACCTGCGGGCCGAAGCAGAGGCCGCTGGCGGGTTTACGCTCGTGATCGCGGACACTTCAGCGGCTTTCTTTCAGGGCGACGACGAAAACTCAAATACGCAACTCGGCGCTTATGCGCGCACGCAGCTGCGAAAGCTGACCGACCTGCCTGGACGCCCCTGCGTCCTCGTTCCTGCGCACCCCGTGAAAGGCGCGACTTCGGACAATCTACTGCCAAGGGGTGGCGGCGCGTTTCTCGCGGAGATGGATGGAAACCTAGCGGCCGCGCGGGCAGCTGACATTGTTACGATGCACTGGCAGGGCAAGCATCGCGGCCCCGACTTCGAGCCGCTGCGTTTCGCCCTCGAAACGGTCACGGCCCCGCGCTTGGTAGATAAACGCGGCCGGCAAATCCCCTCCGTCATTGCTCGCTGTCTCGATGAGCGCGAAGCCGTCAGCATAGTCGCCGATGAACGGCGAGACGAGAACGTGCTGCTCGAATTGATGCTTGACCACGAGAACGCATCTATCGCCGGGCTGGCCAATTTGGCTGGATGGTCTACCGGCGACGACGCCGCGCCCCACAAGTCTAAGGTCTCACGCATCCTCCAAGCATTCGCATCGG
>JALHNR010000278.1:4637-6301 GCA_022843525.1 Methylocystis sp.
CGCAAAAAAGATACGCGGTCACTGGAAGCTGACGACCGCCGGTCATGAGGAAGCGACGCGCGTCCGAGGCGAACGAAAAAAGGCCGAACAAATCGCCGCGAATTTCTCTCGATTGGGGGCTGGCGAATGACGCCTTTCCGATCACACAAAAGCTGGAACGATGGCTGGAACGGCATGCACAAAAAAACAGGGCTTTCGTTCCAGAAATCGTTCCGGGAACGAAAACTGGAACGCAAACCATCAAAAACGTCTATATTTCCCAATAAAATCAAACCGTTCCACTGGAACGGTTTTTATAGGCAAATCAATATGGGATGGGGGGGTGTTTACACCCCCTCCCATGATCGTTCCGTTCCATCCTCTTTCTTAAGAAGGGAACGCTGGAACGATTTTCACGGCCTCGAGCCACTCGCCTGTGCAACGCGCTTTGACACGTCGAGCGCCCGCCTCGTCTCCGCCATCGAAGCAGAGAGGGCGCGGGCATGACGGGCGTCGACGTCGGGTCCTCAGATCGCGTCCGTACCTCGGACAGAGCGGGGGTCCGGGGGTCCGGATGTATCCAAATTTTCTATGTGGTTTGTCGTTTCGACAAAGAGGCCAGGGCGCGTTGACAACACAGCCAAGGGTTGCTGAGCAACTTCGACAAAAAGCGCATGAGCTGCTCGCCCTCGCCGACGAGCTGGACAAACAGGCCGCCTTCCCCCGGTTGCTGTCCAAAGCGGCTCGCCGGCTCAACGTGAAGGCCGCAGCGAACATCGCCGGCATGTCTGAGCGCAGTTTGTATCGCATTGCGCCGCTGATCGGCGAGCGCAACGGGCGCGCCTGGGTAATCGACGCCGAGCGGCTTGCCGAGCTGTTGGCGAAACTTGGCGAAGCGGATCGTTGCTTCGCCACGTCCGACGATTCACGATCACAGAGAAAGGACCGACCATGATCTCAATCGTTCAAACTAATCGCGGCGAAGACGACTTTGCGCCCGAGTTCGACGCGGGAGCAGCAGCGGCCCAAAGCGCGGGATTGCCGGATGGTCTGGCGAGCGACGACGACATGGCAGCGGCGCACTATCTCGCCGGTTTGCTCTGCGGCAACGCGCTCAAACTCGCCGACACCATGGGCGAGGCGAATGCGAAATACGCGCTGGAGCTGGCCTATCAGCTCGTCCAGACGCATTGCGCGGGCAAGCGCGAACCGCAGAAAGGCAACTGATCATGAACGCTACGATGACGCGCTCTGCGCCGAACGATACCGCGACGCGCAAGGGACCGCCTGCAGCCCGTCAGGCGCGCGCGGCCAACATCGCCCCAGGCAGTTACGACGCGAAAACCAGAACGTTTAGCGTCGTGTTGTCGTCCTTCGCTGATGTGAAGCGCTTCGGCATGTTCGAACGCCTGAGCAGCGATCCGGCGGATTGGGATATTTCCCGCGTCGCGCAGGGTCAGTGCAAGCTTCTCGACTCGCACAATCAGGGCTCGGCGAGCGCTGTGCTCGGCACGTTGCTGGAAGCGCGCTTCGAAGGCGGGCGGCTTGTTGGAACCGTGCAGCTCGGGGAGTCCGAAGCGGCTCGCAAAATGGAGGCGGATATCGCCGCCGGCCATCTGAAGGGCATTTCGATCGGCTACGCCGTTCGCAATTGGAAATTGGTCGAAACCGGCGACGGGCGCGAA
>JALHNR010000279.1 GCA_022843525.1 Methylocystis sp.
CCTGGCCGAACAATTATTATCTCGGGATTCAGGCGCAGAACTTCGGCAAGACCGAAACGAAAGGCGTCTATGTTCAGGAAGTCTGGAGGCCTCTGCCGGACTGGAAATTCACCGCCGGTGCGCGCGGCGAGTGGTGGCGCGCCTTTGGCGGCATGAACGCCACTGGCGGTTTCGGTTTCGCCTCGAACCCTACCGGCCAGCCGATCGTCGGCATTCCGCTTCGAGCCGCTAACGTTACCTATTTCCCGGATTCCTATAAGGGCGCATTTTCGCCGAAGGCGGCGCTCGAATATTTTTTCACGCCGGAACTCTCCTTGCGCGGCTCGATCGCGCGCGCCTATCGCTTTCCGACAGTCAACGAATTGTTCCAATCCCTGTCGAGCCCAAGTTCGGTGATCATCAACAATCCAAATTTGCAGCCTGAAATCTGCACCTGTTACGATCTGACCGGCGAGTATCGGACGGTCGACGCGTTCGGCGGCGCGATCGGGCTCTTCAATCCGCGCATCAGCCTGTTTCTTGACGATCGCTGGAACGCCATCGCCAGCCAGACTACGCTCTCCATTTTCGGCACCCAGGTCTCGCAAAACGCCAATCTCGACAAGGTGCGGTTTCGCGGCATCGAGGCGGCGGCGCATATGAAGGACATTCTTGTTCCGGGACTGGATTTCGAGGGCGGCCTGACCTTCACTGATGCGAAAATTCAGAGCAATCTCTCGAGCCGCAATCTCGACAGCATTCTCTTTGCGGGCAATCAGTTTCCCCGCGTCCCCAGAATTCGCTTTCGCGGCGTCGCGAGTTACAGCCCCAATCCCGACATGTCCTTCGCCCTTGGCGCGCGCTACTCGTCCCCGGCGTTCGTCACCTTTGCGAACACCGACTTCAACCACAACAATTACGGCAATGTGGACAGTGAAATCCTCGTTTTCGATATGAAGGCGAGATACCGGCTCGAGCCGAATTGGTGGCTGTCCGTCGGCGTGAACAACATCGGCCGCTGGAAAGCTTATGTGAATCCGAACCCCTATCCGCAGCGCACCTTCTTTATCGCGCTCAACTATGACTTCGGCGGCCCGGACGGATCGGGCGTAACGATCGACCGGGGCGGTTCCGGAGGCACGGCGGCGGTCAGGTAAGCCGCCAGGGCGTTCCGAGCGTGCGATCGTCGTGAGACGCTTTGCCGCGGCGAGGCGGTCGCTCCAAGATTAACTTGTCGTGGCCTTCGCTTTTTGCTTACATCAGCGCGCGCATGTGAATTCCGCATGCGCGCCGATTCCAGGGCTCAAGACTTTATGCGTCGTAACTGGCTGACAGTTCTGCTGTTCGCGCTCGCGCTGACCGTTCAGGCCTTCGCGCCTGCGGCGGCGCAGGTCGCGTCGCGGCTTGGCGCCGGCGACGCCGTCAGCGAATTTTGCTTTACCGACGTCGCCTCGAGCGGCCAGTCGCAGGCCCCGGCCCACGCAAAGGGCCACCGGGACGTCTGTCTGTTTTGTCAAAACCATTGCGATGGCGTTGCGCCGCTGGCTGCGCGCGTCATTCATCTCGGCAAGGCGCCCGTCCAATGGACAGCGCTTGATTGGACGGTGGCGGACTGCGCCCTGCCGACCCGCCTACAGGATTTTTCCCGACAGGCGCGAGCGCCTCCCGCCAACTCCTAATCCTTCGCACGCTGTCGCGCCCTTTGCGCGTCTCGCCCGGAATCCGGGCGCGCGCAGCATCGGGCGCAGCTCAAGGACAACGCCGCGTCAAAGCGGCGGATCGGGAGTAAGCCCATGTTTCGTAAACGCAGCCCGAGCGGCAGGGAAAGCGTCGTCGCCGGCGCGACGCTCGAATCTCTGATCCAACGGGAACGCGCGCAGGGACACGCGCCCGGCATGGCGGCGCTCGCCGCCATCGTGCCGGCGACGCCTCTGTGGCGCGGCAATGACCAGCGCGTCATCCGCCTCATCGACCTCGAACGCCGCGCGAGATTCTCGCGTCCGTTGACCGACGCGACCTGAACCGATGATCCCCTCGGCGTTCTGGCTCGCATCGCTGCGTCGCGCGCGCGCGCGGTTTGGCGCGATTCTGCTGTTCTCAGCGGCGTCGCTCTTTGCCGTTGCGCCGCTCGCGCGCGGCGTCGCCGAGTCGGGCGTCGGGGGGCGTTTCTTCGCTCAACTCTTTATCTGTTTCGCGCCGGGGGCCTCCCAACCCGGCGCGCTTGCGGGGCGGCTGGGCCCCAAAAACGATCGCTCCGCCTGTATCCTCTGTCAGGCGTTTTGCAGCGGTCTTGCGCCTCTTGCGGCGCGGCCCGGCCCGATCGGCGCGACGCCCGTCCCGAGCTTCAAGCTCGCGCGGACGGTGGCGGACTGCGTCGCGCCGACGCCCCGTCCCAGCCCAGCTCACCGCCCGCGCGCACCGCCGGCGGCTTAATCTGTGTCGCGAACGGCCCGCGTCGGCGTCGATTTTCTTCTCGCGCCGCCGCCGCGGGCCACCGCATCTTTTTTTTCGCATTCCGCAGCGAATGCATTTCGAGGGCATGCTGATGAACGAACTGATCACGGGCGTCGTGCTTGAGGCGTTTTGCGCCATACTCGCCGCATCCTATTTCGTCGCCGAATGCGCGATGCAGGAGGCGAAAATTCCCGTTCGCAAAGAAAGGCGGGATAGCGCGAGGCCGTAGCGTCAGGCGCGCGCGGCGGCCCATAGTCCGCGCGCGAGATCGTCGATGAGATCGTCGGCGTCCTCAAGGCCCACCGAAAGACGCAGCAGACCGTCGCCGATGCCGAGCGCCGCGCGCGCTTCCGGCGCGAGCCGCTGATGGGTCGTCGTCGCCGGATGGGTGATGAGGCTTTTCGCGTCGCCGAGATTGTTTGAAATCTTGATGACTTCCAGCGCATTAGCGAGACGGAAGGCGGCGGCTTTGCCGCCCGCCATGTCGAAGCTCGTCAGCGTGCCGCCCCCCGACATCTGACGACGCGCCAGATCGACCTGCGGGTGATCGGCGCGGAACGGGTAGAGGACGCGGCTTACAGTTTCTTCCCCCGCCAGGAAGTCGGCGATCCTGGCCGCGCTCGCGGACTGTTGGGCGACGCGCAGCCGCAAGGTTTCCAAGCCTTTCAGCATCACCCAGGCGTTGAACGGCGACATCGCTGGCCCGGTCTGGCGCAAAAAATTATGGACGCTCTCTTCGATCAGCGCCTTTGAGGCGAGAATCACGCCGCCGAGACATCGCCCCTGGCCGTCGATATGCTTGGTCGCCGAATAGACGACGACATCGGCGCCGAAATCGAAGGGCTTTTGCAAGAGCGGCGTGGCGAAGACATTGTCGACGACGAGCTTTGCGCCGGCCTCATGCGCAATGTCGGCGATCGCCCTGAGGTCATAGACCTCCAGCCCGGGATTGGTCGGGCTTTCGAGGAAGAACAGCTTCGTCTCGGGCCGCACGGCCGCCTTCCACTGGTCAAGGTCGGCGCCGTCGACGAGCGTCGAAGGGATTCCCAGCCGCGGCAACAGGTCCTCGACGACATAGAGACAGGAGCCGAACAGCGCGCGCGCCGAAACCACATGGTCGCCCGCTTTGAGCTGCGCCAGCATGCTCGCCGTCACCGCCGCCATGCCGCTCGCCGTCGCGCGGGCGGCTTCGGCGCCCTCCAGAAGGCACATGCGCTGCTCGAACATCGCGACGGTCGGGTTCGAGAAGCGCGAATAGATGAAGCCGGGCTCGTCGCCCTTGAAGCGCGCCTCGGCCGCTTCCATCGTCGGATAGGCGAAGCTCTGCGTGAGATAGAGCGCCTCCGACAATTCCCCGAAGGCGGAACGCTGCGTCCCGCCGTGAACGAGTTGCGTCGCCGGTTTGAGCGGCCTGCGCGGCGGGACGTCGGCGGACATTGGTTCCCCCTTTGGCGCAGTCGCGCCAATTTCCGTTGCGCTTTGAAATGCGCAGCCGTGCAAAAAGCGGGGTTTCCCTGGGGAGACCCGGCCTTTTAGCGCGTTGTTTTTCGTGGCGGCAAGCCGGCCGGCTCAAATAACCACGTGATCTGCAAAATTGCCGATCGGCCGGACTCTGTCAACAGACAGCCCGACCGACCGCTTCGAAGGGGAAGGATGTCGCGACGCGAGCGACGCCGCTTTGTTTTTGCCCGGCTAAGGAACAGGCGGCAGATTGATCGGCGTCACCACCCCCGGCGCAGCGGCGCTCTTCGTCATCCCGTTCTCGAAGATGTTCTTTGCGATCGCCCGGCCGATCGGCACGCCGCCTACGTTGGACGAATCCGCGAGAATGTCGCTCGGGTTCACGACGCTTTCGTCAATGCCGTCGAAGCGCCAGTGAACGCCCAGATAGACCCGGCTCACGGAGTTGTCGAACATCGCTTGCAGCAGCGAGTCATAGTGGCGCCGGTGGAGCGCCCGATACGCGCCATCTTCGTTTATGGCGCGTCCGTCAAGCTCGTCGGACACAAAGTTGAACGCGATATTGTCGGCCGCGGTCGGGGCCACGCCGAAAAACCTGCGGGTAATTTCGAAACAGGCCGCGCCGAACGTCGCGTGCCCGGAAGGATAGGCGGGGAATGGCGGCGTGAAACTGCGCTTTCCGGGCTCATTGGTGCGGGGCGCGCCGAGCGGAAGCCACCAGGGATCACAACGCCGATGGAGGTGATAGGAAACAATGTCTCTGTTGTGCCAGAAACTATTATCATATTCGCGTATGCCGAGGATGGGCCGCCAAAACTGGTAGCGATACTTCCAATACCAGGCGGCTATGCCTGCGTCGCCCATCGCGACGTTAATCAACGCCAATAGGCGCGCCGACGCGGCCGCACGGTCCGATCCGGTGATATTCCGCCCGATGATGTCGCGTACGATCTGATTATAAAGCCGCGGGGGCGTGCCGATCTGCGAAGCGCCGTCGTAAGCCCAGTAAAGGCCGACGATCGTCTCGAAAGGCGAGCGCTGACTGATGGTGACGCCTGGCGTGCCGGATGTCGGAGTCTTGCTGCCCTTCACGCGGACTTCATCATGCGCCCTGTTATATGTGGCCGCGCGCGGCACGGGATGCGCAGCCTGTGGCGGGATCGCCGGCGCTGAGAAGAGCTGGACGGCGCCCCATTTCGGTCCGAGCAGCCCCTGCGTGAAATCCGTGGGATCTACGCGATGGCGCCAATAGGCGTCGATTGGGTCGACCCCGCCGGAATCTGCCGAACCATCGCTCCTGCGGGAATCCACGATCGACAAGCCCACCTTGAAGCCGAAGTCGAAAGCGGGATTGCCGGCGCCGAATTGAAATCCTCGCAACATGTCGTCCACGAGCGTGCGGAAATCGGGGTAAAGCGCGGTCAATGTCGCGGCTGCGGCGCCAGAAACGGCGGCGCCTTCATTGTCGGCGCTCCATGGCTGCGGAGCGTGTGGCGCGACATTGGAGTAGGCATTGATTGCGCCAGACAAGCCGGCAAGCGCCGAGCTTATCGGCGGCCGCCCGGTCAGGCCGAAAAAGGCGTCATGCATCGCCAGATGAATAATCGCCAGGGCGCGGGAACTTGCGGTTGGACCGCGATTGTTCTTGGCGTTCATCCTGCCCGTGTGATCGCGCCGATTCATCTCCAAAGCCACCGCATTCCATAGCATTACGTAATCGCGCATGATCTTGGCTCCTGAAAATCGGACATCGAACGGCAATCGACGCTCGTTCAAATCATGTTGCGCGCCTCGCGCAGGCGTCGCGTCATGCGAATGAATGAGCGCCACGCTTTTAGGGCTGTCGATTGCGGGGTAAGGTCCTTCGATTTTGAGAAAGACCGCCAAGAGAAAAATGAACGCGCCCGCCTCGCCCATCGAAGATCGCGCAACCGCAACGCTGGCCGCGGCTGGCCGCGGCGTGCTTTCCAGCCGACAGATACAGGCGATGGCCGACGCCGGCCAAATCCGCCTTGCGGCGCCCCTGGCGCATGGGCAGATTCAGCCGGCCAGTCTCGATCTACGGCTCGGACCCAAGGCTTATCGCGTGCGCGCCAGCTTTCTGCCCGGCAAGAACCGCGGCGTGGCGGAACTGCTTTCCGCGCTTAAATATGACGAGATGTCCCTGGAGGGCGAGGGCGCCATTCTCGAGCGCGGCTGCTTCTATGTCGTGCCGCTGATGGAAAGTCTATCGCTGGACGCGGATGTTTCGGGCGCGGCCAATCCGAAAAGCTCGACGGGGCGTCTCGACATTTTCACACGGCTCATCGCGGATCGCGGCGACCGCTTTGATGAAGTCGAGCCAGGATACAAAGGCCCGCTATTCGCCGAGGTTTCGCCGCGCAGCTTTTCCG
>JALHNR010000280.1 GCA_022843525.1 Methylocystis sp.
GCTGTTTCAGGTGCGCCGGCCGCAACAGATGATTGATGTCGTTGAACGCGGCCTCGGCCAAAGCGCGCAAGGCCTCGTGGCTGACCACCACCATCTCGCGGCCCAGCACCGTCTCGGTCCGCACGCCCTCGGCCGTGATCTTGCGATAGACGGTGGTGTCCTTGCCCAAAGGGAATAAGGGCGTGTGGTTGTAGGGGGGCAAGGCGGCGGGTGGAGTGACGGGGGCGTTCATTGAAAATCTCCGGGCATACTCGTATCCTAATGGCCATTTAGAACAGGCAAGATATGCCGATAGAACTCCTAAATCATCAAGTTCCGCAAGTCATAACTTGGTTCAATAATTTTGTGGGCTTTCGAGAAATGTACAGCCGTCTCGAAAAGGCAGAGGCGAAACTTATATCGCACGATTTTGCATCCTCCACCCTTAATAAGCGGTACTTTTTCCATACGCACTACAAGCGGATAATATTTAGAAATCGCATGTGTCGAAAAATACGACTTGAGGAAAACGAAAATTATCGACCGATATCGTTTGCAGCATCAATCCGAGACGCAGTTCGCGATTTAAGTGAAAAAGGCCGAGCACGATTAAAGTCTCAAATCCTAGATGCACTAAACCCGGACAGAGACTTCCGAGCTATTGAGCACGAAATCAGAGTGTACACTCATTACCGGCAACAAGGCTGCAAAGTAACATTCGCGGACCTTGAGGGAATCGGGAACCACGACTTCAACGTAATGAATGGAGATTTTGAGTTTGAAGTAGAAGCAAAGACGCTAAGTGAAGACATCGGAAATCTAGTGTCAACCGAAGAAAGCCTTGTTTTCTTTGACGCGTATAAACGCGCAATCGAGAACGTGCCTAGCTTTCGTGAAAGCGGCTGCCTCACGTATCAATTGAGGTCTCGGCCGAAAAATTCATATTCACTTTCAACAATCACCGACAACATATCGAACTTTCTTCGCCGCGCACCAACCGAATCTCAGTACGGCGACGCAACCCTGACATTCCAACGAAGAGACGATTGGAGTTCTCTGATTCAAAAAAGACAGTTTGCGCCAATCCGAAATGAAATCGCGTCTCAGCATGAAACACAAAACCCTCATGCAATGGTAGTCGTCGGGCATGGCCAAGCGGTTATGTTTTGCGTTAAAGGCAATCGCCCGCTCCGACTTTTTAGAGGCATCAGGGAGCGATTAAAGCATGCAAGCTCGCAGTTATCCGGTGACCTTCCGGGAGTAATCTGGGCACATTTTTTGGGATTAGACGAAGGTGACTTCAAATCACTCAGAAACGAGGCCATTGCTGGACAGAACAACGCGTTCGCGTCATTTGGGCGCTATGTTTTCGGATCAAAAAATCGCAATCATGTTTGTCGCTTAAGGTTGAGCGGTGAGGCATCAGCGGTCACGTCAAACAACAAACCCTTTCTAATCGGAATGAGCAAAATGATAACTCAAAGCGGCCCAGCTTACGACATGACGTCAAATGTTTCAAAATACGACGCACAGCTTATCATTTGATCGAACGAGCGTCACACCAAACGCAATGGATCGGGGAGCCAAGCAGCGCGTGTCCGTATTCTGTTCGGTAACGCGCCACATATTCTGTCATGCCCGGGCTTGACCAGGCCATCCACATCTTACTTCTAACCAGCAATAAGTCGTGGATGGCCGGGACATAGGCGAGCGAAGCGACGCCGTCCTTCGGACTGCTATGCCCGGCCATGACGAGGCTATTTACGCCTCAACGTAATCGGCAATGCTGCTCGGCGTCGGCACCGGCTGGCCGTCTTCTTTCAATCCATCGATATGAAAGCGTATGGCCTCGCGGATTTCGAGGCCGACATCGGCAACGCTCGCCCCGGTCGCGACGCAGCCCGGCAGGTCCGGCACATAGGCCGAATAATTGCCCTCGGCTTTTTCGATGACGATTGCGTAGCGCATCGGCGATGATCCCAACTCCGTCATGCCCGGGCTTGACCCGGGCATCCACGACTTTCTTCTTCAGCCACTAGTCAAGTCGTAGATGGCCGGGACGAGCCCGGCCATGACGCCTAGTTTTCATTGTCCCGTTCCTGCGCACCATGCACGAAAGCGGTCACGAGAACCTCATCGCGCTCGGCGTAGACTTCGTAGATGACGATATAAGGCAGACGTGGCACGACCCACTCAAGTGTCCCCTCGTCGCGACCGGCATGCCCCATCTGCGGAAATGAGGCGAGATGTTCGGCGCTGCCGAACAGACGCTCCACCACAGCCTTGGCCGCGGTCGGGCTATCCTTGGCGATCCAATTATAAATGCCTTCGAGATCGACGAGCGCTGTCTCGTCGAAGATGAGCTTCACGCACCGAGCCGCTTGATGCGGGCGCGCGCCTCTTCATGCGACACCAGTTTGCGATTGGGATCGGCGCGGCGGCGGCGGATTTCCGCAAGCTGCTCATCAGACACGCGCAAGTCGCGCCGGTGCGTGAGGTAGTCGAGCAACGCGCCGGCAGCGGCGTCCTGTTCGCCGTCCGGCAGTTTCTCGACCTGACTGATCGCGTCACGGAGCATTTTGGTCATGGCCTTGCCTCGCCCCGCGCCACACTGTCCGCTATCACAAGTCCGATGGCATCCTGCGCCATGGCCAGCGCTTCGCCCTCGTCCTTGCCGTAGGTGACGATTTCCGGAAAGGCCGGAACGCGGACGGTGAACCCGCCCTCTTCCTCAGGCTCCAGAACGACGGCAAAGGTGCGGCTGTTGCTCATGGTCCTCCTTATACTACGCCGGACGTTCCTCCCTCAAATTTTCCCCCTTGACCACTATCCTATTTCTATGCTTATAGTCCCCTTGCTTGGCTCGTGGGAGGGCGTCGTCGCGAGACGTTCCGTCGATGGAGCCACCGAAAGGGCCGATGACCTGGGCAACCAGTCATCGGTAGTGCGGCGCCTGCGGGCGGGGCTCGTAACCCCGCACTCGGGAGGCCTCGGGTCGCTGTCCGTCCCCACTACGGGGGACTGCCTTGAATGGCTGGACGCGGTGCGGATGAAGGCGGGCGAAAGCCTGCCGGATCGGGGGCCCAGGAGGGACCCGTCCGCGCCCGGAAGCACAGCCCCGGGGACTGAAATCGCCGCGAAGTGGAGCGCCGGGAGGCGCCTCTCCGTCTCGCAAACGGAAGAGGACACGCCTCCGCAAGGCGTGTCGGGCGGCTTCGCCGGTCGCTCAGGAGGTTTCGCAAACCTCCGCGTTTCCCGGCGCTTCGCTCCCTCCCACCTGGAGGGCTTCAAGGAAAGACAGGCGTTCCCGGCGCCTCGACAAAAAACACGGACGATGAGTCATGCCTGAAACGCGAACGCTGTTTGACAATTGAATCAGTCGGTCGCGAGTGAGAGCTTACACCGCCCTCGCCTTGCCCGCCTCGCCCACATCGCACTCCAGCGCCTTGCGGTCCCACTTTCCCAAATCCGCCGCAGCGTCGTAGGTGCTCTGCAAAAACTCCATCAGCGCCGCGTCGGGATCGTCAGCCAATCTCACCGCGTCATAGGGCAAAATAAACTCGCCGAGAATTTTCGAATAGAACGCCTTGTCCGGTTTCACCTTGGCCTCGGCAAAGCCGGGCGGCGCAGGGTAAGCGTAAGAATAAAACGCCGGAAAATTGACCGGCCCCTTCGAGCCGGGCCAGAACCCGGCGCTCGACACTTCGTGCGAATAGGCCTCCTGCGCGACGGCATTGGGCAAATGCGGAATGCCGCCGGGATGCTTCGGTGCAGGTCTGCCGGAAAAACGCGTCACCGCCAGATCGAAAGAGCCCCAGAAGAAATGCACCGGGCTCGCCTTGCCGATGAAGCCGGTGCGGAAGCGCGCGAGCACATCGTTGACCGATACCAGAATGCGGAATAAGCGGTTCACCGCCTCGGGGTCATAGCTCTTGTGCGTCTCGTCCTTGTCGAACGGAATGGCGTCGGTCAGTTCGCACGGCATCGGGTTGATGGCGACGTCGATGCCCAACTCGGTGAGCGCATTCATCACCTCGCTGTAAAATTCCGCCACCGTGGTGCCGTGCGACGGGCTCGGCAGCAGCAGCATCTGGCGATAGCGGCCGTCGCTGGTGCGGATCCACAGCACATGGTCGATCAAATCGAAGTCGATCTGGAACGAGCGCTCGCCGTCGGGGATCGGCCCGGTGGTCAGGCCCCGCGCTGATACATAAAGCGTCACATGCCACGAATGGTTGAGCCAGGGCGTGCGCGCCAGCCTGATCTTGCCGACAACCTGCGTCCACAGATGCAAGGTCTCGGCGGTGTCGGCCCAGGCGATAAAGGGCAGTTCGGGCCAGCGGGCATCGGTCATGTCGCATCCTTCGACTGTCAGCGAATATGGTAACGGGGCGTAAGGCCGCATTCCACAGGCAGCCTTGCAAAGGCGGCGATATGCCCGCAAACCATTGACGTAACGCGCGTCATCTGCAATCTCGCTTTATAACTGCTCATCCGTTGGACCTTAAAGTACACGATGCCCCCAAGACCATACCGCCTCGGCCGCTCGCTCACGGGCTTGGGGCTCTTCGCCACCCGGCCGATCAAGAAGAAAATGCGCATCGCCGAATATCGCGGCCGGCGCCTCGGCATCGATGCCGCGCTCAAGGCGGAGAAGAGCGGCAATCGCTATCTCTACGAGGTCAACAGCAAGATCACGATCGACGGTGCTAAGCACGGCAACCTCGCCCGCTATTTCAATCATTCGTGCAATCCGAATTGCGACACCTTCATCCGCAACAAGCGCGTCTTCATCCGCACCTTGCGCAACATCAAGCCGGAAGAAGAGCTGACCTACGATTACGGCCGCGACTACCTCAAGAACGTCATCGGCCTTGAGAATTGCCTGTGTTCGCGCTGCCGCAAGCGGCGCAAGAAGCTCGCCGCCGAGGCGCGGGCAAAGCGCGCCCGCAAGGCCAAACGGCTGGCCAATGCCGCGGTCAAGGGCAAGACCACGAAAACCAAGAAGACGGCCAAGACGAGCCGCAAGAAGACCACGAAGAAGCGCGGGACGAAGCGCTCCTAGGCATGGCGGCGAACAAAGCCAGAAAGCCCGCGATCAAGCCGCCGCTCTATCGCGTCGGCCGGGCGCAGACCGGCCTCGGCCTGTTCGCCGCGCAGGACATTCCCGAGCGCAAGTTGATCATCGAATACATCGGCCGCCGCATCACCACCCGGCGCGCGCAGGAAATCGATCGCGCCCGCGCCAACAAATATTTGTTCGAGATCGACCGGCGCTGGACCATCGACGGCTCGACCCGGAAAAACCTGGCGCGCTACGTCAACCACTCCTGCGATCCCAATGCCGAGGCCGAATCGAACCGCGGCCGGCTGATGTATCGCGCCATCAAGCCGATCGCCGCCGGTGAGGAGATCACCCTCGATTACGGCGAGGAGCACATGGAACTGTATTTCGGCAAGGCCGGCTGCCTGTGCCCGTCCTGTGTTGATAGGGCGAAAAAAGCGAAGGCGAAAAAGAAGAAGCGGAATCGTTGATGCTGTCGTCCCCGCGAAGGCGGGGATGACAACAGCGGCACACCCGCCATCCGCTTTTACCGCTGCTAGGCGCGACGCCCTTGTGTTAGGCAGGCCGCCCTGCCCTCGATCAGACCTTCCCTCGATCAAGGCTCCCCGGTGACCGACAGCCTCGAACGTCCGGCTCCTCCTGCGCGCACCGATAAGGTGCCGCTCGGCATCCTGTTCATGCTGGGCGCAACGGTCATGTTCGCCGGCTCGACCGCTTTGTCGAAATGGCAGGTCGATACGTATTCGTTCGCCGAGGTGCTGCTGTTCCGCTCGGTGGTGTCGCTGGTCGTGTGCGCGCTGCTCATCATGCCGCGCACCGGCCTCGCCGTGTTCCGCACGCAGCGCATCGGCCAGCATGTCGGCCGCAGCGTCACGCAGACCGTGGCGCAGAGCTGCATCCTGATCGCGCTCAGCCTCATGCCGATCGCCGGTGCGATGGCGATCAATTTCTCCGCGCCGTTGTTCGCCACGTTGTTCGCCGCCTTCTGGCTGCGCGAACCCATTGGCTTGGCGCGTGGCCTGGCGCTGGTCGTCGGCTTCTGCGGCGTGTTGCTGGTGGTATCGCCCGGCGCCGACAGCTTCACCATTGGCGCATTGTTCGCGGTCGCCAACGCGGTGCTGTACGGCAGCGTCACCGCGGCGGTGCGCGGCATGTCGAACACCGAGTCGGCGGAGACTTTGACCATCTACCAGATGGCGTTCATGACTCTGTTCTTCGCACTGGCGACGCCTTTCTTCGGCT
>JALHNR010000281.1:0-1004 GCA_022843525.1 Methylocystis sp.
TCCAGATCCGCACATCTTATTGATGGTGACGGCGCCCGTCGTCTCCGGCAGCCCGGCGCCGAGCGCCGCCTGCCGCGCCGGGGCCTGGCCAAGGCCCGCGGAAAGGACGCAGCCCATGACGACTTCGTCTATGTCGTTCGGCCCCAGGCCGGCGCGGGTCACGGCCGCCTCGATGGCGTGCGCGCCGAGCTGCGGCGCGGAGACGTCCTTCAACTCTCCAAGAAATCCACCGATCGGCGTGCGCGCGGCGCCGACGATGGCGACCGGTGCGGCAGCGCTCATGACAATCTCCTCATCGGCTGGCGAGCTAGCCCCTGCAGGCAGAATATGGGGTTGAATCCCAGCTTTTGAACGCCGGGAGCGGCGTGTCGTCCCCGGCGAGAATGTCTTCGACGGTTTGGTCGCTCACAGCGTCGAGCCGGTCCGGCGCCCATTTCGGGCGTCGGTCCTTGTCGATGATCGCGGCGCGAATGCCTTCGTAAAGATCATGAGTCGCCAGCATGCGGCACGCCGCCCTGAATTCGTTCGTGAGACAGGTCTCGAGATCAGGGGCGGCAACGGCGCGCAGCAGCAATGCGCGCGTCACTTTCAGCGCCGTCGGCGACTTAGCGCTGATTTCCTCCGCCGCACGCAAGGAGAATTCAGACCCTTCGCGCTCAAAGGCGGCGACCACGTCTGCGACGTTCTCATGCGCCGTCGCTGCAGCGAGCAACGGCCTGTGCAGCGAGAGTCGGCCGCTCCCTGGGTGGCGGGCGAGGCGCCGCAACGCAACATCGACGTCTTCGGCGGCTCCTATCGTCGCCAGCCTGTCGATCAGCGGCGAAATGTCCTCCGCATGAATTAGAACATCCGCAAGACCGGCCTCTATCGCGTCCGCCGCCGCCACCGACGTCGCGGAAAGCGCCAGATAGGCGCCGATTTCGCGCGCTCTCGAAAGAAGCCAGGTCGCGCCCACATCAGGAAAGAATCCGATGCCGACCTCCGGCATCGCAACGCGGCTTCGC
>JALHNR010000281.1:1014-6249 GCA_022843525.1 Methylocystis sp.
AGCCGTTTTTGCGAGGGCTCCAGCTCGTAGAGACTCCTCACGTCGCCGCCGGCGCACAGACCGCGATCGCCGGCGCCTGTGACGAGCACGGCGCAAACGCTCGCGTCGCTTCCGAAGTCGTCAAGCGCGCGCCGGAACTCACGCACCATCGGCAGCGTCAGCGTGTTGAGCGCCTGTGGTCTATTGAGGAGGATGCGTCCGAGGCGACCCTCTCGCGAAGCGATGAGATCCATATGCTTACTTCAGTAACGAGCGCGCGATGATGACGCGCATGATTTCATTCGTTCCCTCCAGAATCTGATGGACGCGAAGGTCGCGAACGATCTTTTCGACGCCATATTCGCTTAAGTATCCATAGCCGCCATGCAATTGCAGCGCCTCATTGGCGACCGTGAAGCCGGCGTCGGTCACGACGCGCTTGGCCATGGCGCATAGCGTCGTGGCGTCTGGCGCCTTGATGTCAAGCGCCGACGCCGCGCGCCAAAGGAATGTGCGCGAGACTTCAAGCTGCGTGGCCATATCCGCGAGCCGAAACTGCAGCGCCTGGAATTCATCGAGCGCGCGTCCGAACGCCTTGCGGCTCGCCATGTAGCGCAGACTATGGTCGAAGGCCGATTGCGCGCCGCCAAGCGAACAGGCGGCGATATTGAGCCGCCCGCCGTCGAGCGCGGCCATGGCGATCTTGAATCCGTCGCCCTCGCGTCCGATGAGATTTTCGGCCGGCACACGGCAGTCATCGAAGATGACGGCGCGCGTCGGCTGCGCGTTCCAGCCCATTTTTCGCTCGAGCGCGCCGAAACTGAGACCCGGCGCGCCGCCCTCGACGATGAAGGCCGATATGCCCTGCGGCCCCGGCTCGCCGGTGCGCGCCATAACCACATAAAGATGGTCGGCGCCGCCCGCGCCGGCGCCCGAGATAAACTGCTTCGCGCCATTCAAGACGTAGTGATCGCCGCTGCGCTTTGCATGCGTGCGTAGCGCCGCGGCGTCGGAACCGCTGCCGGATTCCGTCAGGCAGTAGCTCGAGAGAACCTCCATCGTCGCGAGCCTTGGCAGCCATGCGTCGATCTGGCGCTCGGTTCCGAAAGCGTCGATCAGGCCCGCGCACATATTGTGAATCGAGAGATAAGCGGCGATCGTGGGACAACCCATTGCGAGCGCCTCGAAGATCAGCACGCCATCAAAGCGCGTCAGCCCGGCGCCGCCGGAAGCCTCTCGCACAAAGATCGCCGCCATCCCGAGCGCCGCCGCCTCACGCAGCGTGTCGGTCGGAAAGACATGCTCGCGATCCCAGTCGAGAGCAAAGGGCGCAAGGCGATCGCGTCCGAAGTCTCGCGCCAATTCACGAATGGCTTGCTGCTCGGCGCTCAATTCGAAGTAGGACGACATTCGGCCATTCACCGCAATTGTTGACGTTAATCTGTCGCGGCGAAGCTTTTTGGCAAGTCAGCGTCGCGAAGGGGCTTCGGTCGGATTGCCGCATCTGGCGGCATAGGCTTGCGCCACGCGGCTCGCCGGCGCGCGCTTCAACTCGCGGCAGGCGAAGGCCCCCGCCTCCAAAAGGCGATCGAGCGACACGCCAGTTTCAACGTCCATTCGCTCAAGCATATAGACGACGTCCTCTGTCGCGACATTTCCGGCGGCGCCGGGCGCGAAAGGACATCCGCCAAGGCCGGCGACCGAACTATCGACAACGCTGACGCCGACTTCGAGGCACGCGAAAATATTGGCGAGCGCCTGCCCGTAGGTGTCGTGAAAATGCACCGCGATTTTGTCGAGCGGCGCGACGCGCGCCACTCTTTCGACCATTCGGCGGGCGGGCAACGGCGCGCCGACGCCGATCGTATCGCCGAGCGAGACCTCGAAGCAGCCCATTTCCAGAAGTGCGGAGGCGACCGACGCCACTCGGCCGCTATCGACCTCTCCTTCATAAGGACAGCCCAAGACGCAGGAAATATAGCCGCGGGCCATGACGCCGTATCGCCGGGCTTCCACAACGACTTTGGCGTATCGCGTGAGACTTTCCTCGATCGAGCAATTGATATTGCGCTTCGAAAACGTCTCCGACGCCGCAGCGAACACGGCGATCTCGTCCGCCCCGGCCGCAAGCGCCGCCGCGAGTCCGCGCAGGTTTGGGACAAGCACGCTCAGCCGCAGATTTTGCCTTGGCGCAAGCGCAAGAGTCTCATCCGTGTGCGCCATCTGCGGCACGGCCGTAGGCGAGACGAAACTTCCGGCTTCGATGCGCGATAGCCCCGCGGCCGCAAGACGGCTGATGAGTTCGGCCCGGGTCTGCGGCGACAGCGTCACCTTCTCGTTCTGCAGGCCGTCGCGAGGACCGACTTCAACGATGCTGACGCGCGCAGAAAGGCTCATGCCACGTCCTTTCGCAGGATCGTGACGAGTTCGGCGCCTTCGATCGCCATGTCCCCCACTTCGCAGGCGACGCTCTCCACCACGCCATCGTGCGGCGCAGCAAGAGCGATCTCCATTTTCATCGCCTCCAGGACGATGAGCGTCTCGCCTTTGCTGACGGCGTCGCCCGACTTCACCGCGACTCGCGTGACGGTCGCCGGCATCGGGGCCACCACGCGATCGTCGGACGGCCCTTCGCTCTGCGACGATCTCGCCGCTTCCACCCAGTTGATGACATAGTTCCTGCCGCCAAGAATAACGACGAGGCCGTCATCCAGGGCGACTGTCGAGACCTCGTGCTTAACCCCGTCCACAAGCAGCGTGAGGCGACCGCCGACGCTTTGAACTTCCACCGCCGTGACGGCGTCGCCAAAGCTCAGCATAAAGCCGCCGCCCTGCGGGCGCATGATTTGTGCAGCGAGCGTCCGGCCTGCCTGCGTCACCCTGAGTTCATGATCGGCGCGCTCATAGAGCCGCCACGCGTCCGTTCCGGCCCAGGGCGACCAATCGTCGCCGACCGCTTTGCTCGCTTCAAGCGCGGAGCGCCGAGAGTCGGCCAGGAACACCGCTGCCGCCGCCGCAAGAAGGACGCGGTCCGAATCCGTGCTCGGAGCAGCGGCGCACGTCAGCATACCGATATTGCTCCCGACATATTCCGTGTCGTAATCGCCGGCCGCCATCGCGTCGCTTTTGGAGATGGCCCTCAGCAGATCGAGATTTGTGGCGACGCCGACGATCTCGACCTCGTCTAGCCCCCCCTGCAGGCGACGCAATGCATGCTCGCGATTTTCGCCGAAGACGATGAGTTTCGCCAACAGCGGATCATAATAGGGCGTGACGCGATCTCCGGCGCGCACGCCCGAGTCAATGCGCAAAAAAGGCGCTTCCAGAGGCGCGCGAAAATGGGCGATCTCGCCAACCGAAGGCATGAACCCGCGCGCGGGATCTTCCGCGCAAATCCGCGCTTCAATTGCGCAGCCGCTCATCCTCAGCTCGTTCTGCGTCAAGGGAAGCGGCGCGCCACAGGCGACGCGCAGCTGCCATTCGACGAGGTCCTGTTTCGAGATCATCTCGGTGACGGGATGTTCGACCTGAAGCCGCGTGTTCATCTCGAGAAAATAGAAGTGATCTTCTCCGACAAGAAATTCGACCGTGCCTGCGCCGGTGTAGCCAGCGGCTCGGGCGGCGCGGATCGCCGCGTCACTCATCTGCGCGCGTAACGAGGGCGTCAAACCAGGCGCAGGCGTCTCTTCAATAATCTTTTGGTGGCGGCGCTGCATCGAACAGTCGCGCTCAAGGAACGATACGACATTGCCATGGGAGTCCGCGAAAATCTGAATTTCGACGTGCTTATAGCCGGAGAAATATTTCTCGATGAACAGCGCGTCATCCCCAAACGCGGCGCCCGCTTCACGCCGGGCGCTTTCGATCGCGGCGGACAACTCCTCAGGCGCGCGCACGATGCGCATGCCCCTTCCGCCGCCGCCGGCGGACGCCTTCACGAGCAAGGGAAGGCCGATGGCGCGCGCCGCTGCGAACAATTCCGCATCGGCGCCGCCGGATGACCCCGGCGCCACAGGCACCCCCGCCCGCTCCATCGCAGCCTTGGCCTCGCTCTTGGAGCCAAGAAGCCGCATCGCGTGGGGCGGAGGCCCGACGAAAATCAGTCCGTTCGCCGCACAGGCTTCGGCAAAGTCCGCATTCTCGGCCAAGAATCCGTAGCCCGGATGTATGGCGTCCGACCCCGAATGATGCGCAATTTCGATGATCTTTCCGATCGACAGATAGCTGTCGCGCGCCGGCGCCGGTCCGAGAAGATAGGCTTCATCGGCAAGTTCGACATGCAGCGCATGCGCATCAGCTTCGGAGTAGACGGCGACGGATGTGACGCCCAATCTTTTCGCGGTTCGTATGATTCGGCAAGCGATCTCGCCGCGGTTCGCGATGAGGAGCTTGCGCATCATCTCAATCGGCCGCGATCCAGTGCGGCGCTCGTTTTTCAAGAAAGGCGGAAAGACCCTCCTGCGCCTCCGCGCTTGATCGTCTTGCGGCGAGACGATGCGCCGCCTCGCGCAAGAGTTCCGCGTCGACGCCGTGGCCATGGCATTCCGCAAAGAAGCTCTTGACGTCCGCCTGCGCGCCAGGCGCGCCGTGCAGCAAGTCCGCAACGATCGCCGCATGCGCCAAATTGAGCTCCAACCTGGGCGCCACGCGGTGGACGAGACCCAACGTCTGCGCCTGGGCGGCGGAAAAGCGCTCCGCGGTCAAAGCATATCGGCGCAGCTGCCGCACGCCTATGGCCCGGATGAGAAAGGGCGCGACGATCGCCGGAAGCAATCCGAGCCGCACCTCATTGAGCGAGAATGACGCGTCGTCGGCGGCCACAACGATGTCGCAACATGCAAGCAGACCGACGCCTCCGCCGACGACGACGCCCTTGGCCAGAGCAATCGTCGGCTTCGACACCGTGTCCAAAACCCGCAGCATTCGGGCGAGCGCCAAGGCATCCTGTTCATTGGCGCTCGATGAGCGCTGCACGACGCGGATCATCGAGCCGATGTCGCCGCCGGCGCAAAAGTAGTCTCCCGCGCCCTCAAGCGTAATGATGCGGACGTCGGCGCGCGCATCCAATTCTTCGAGCGCATCCTTCAGAAGGCCAATTAGCTCATCGTCGAGCGCATTGCGCTTGTCTGGACGGTTAAGCGTCAACGTCGCGACGCCGTTCGCGTCAACCGATTGCAGTAACGTCGTCATAGAACATGACTCACATGCGAAATAGGCCAAAGCGCGTTTCTTCGATCGGCGCCTTCAGCGCGAAGG
>JALHNR010000282.1 GCA_022843525.1 Methylocystis sp.
TGCTCTTCCGATCTCGAAGCGTTGGTCGAAGAAGACGCGGCGCTGCGCGCGACGGTGGGAGAGCTGGAGATTGCGGCGCTCGCGATCGCCGGTCTCCGCGCGCAGGGCGTGTTGCCGCTGCGCAAGCCGATTGATGCTTTCCTACTCGCGGAAAAGATCGTTCGCTCCGGCGATCGCTTCGCCATTCAAGTGTCCGTTGAGGAGACGCGGGCGCTGGCCGAGGCGCTTCTGGCGCAGCGCGCCGCGCAAGCGGAGTCGAGCGAAGAAGAACAGCCGGACGCGCCAACGGCGCCCGTCATGCTCGACGCGCCGCTGCCGCTGCCGCCGACTCTCGCCGAGGTCGTTCATGATTTCCTTGGCGCGGAGGCGGCCTACCGGCGAAGCCCGTCGCTCAATGTGAAGGTCTTGCGAGATCGCGCGATCGCGCCGCTGCGCGTGCATGCGGGCGAAACTGCCGTCGCCGCGCTGCTCAACGCCTATGACGCGCTTGTCAGAGCCGAATATTCGCTCGGCGAGCGCGACGCGCAGGAACGCTTCCAAGCCGCCGTAAAAGCCCTTTCAAGACGCTTCTCAGAACTCGTTAAGGAGCCCGCCAGTGTCGAAATCGCCCAAGGTTAAAACGCGCGGCGCCAATGTCCCCGTGCCGCAGTCGCGCGAGGAAGCCGCCAGCTTCATTCACGACATCGGCGTGCGCCAGCGCGAGATCGCGCGCATTGAAGCCGACATGAATGATCGCATCGCTCAGGCGAAAAAGGACGCGGAAGCCGTTGCGACTCCCTTGCGCGAGCAGGTCGAGCGCTTCACCGAGGGCTTGCGCAATTGGGCTGAAGCGCATCGTGCGGCGCTAACGGAAAACGGCAAGCGCAAATTTGCAGATCTCGGCACCGGCAAAATCGAATGGCGGCTCGCGCCGCCGCGCGTATCGATCCGGGGCGTCGACGAGGTCATCGGTCGCATCAAGACGCTCGGCCTCTCGGTTTTTCTGCGCACGAAAGAGGAAATCGACAAGGAGGCGATGCTCCGCGAGCCCGAGAAGGCGCGGCTCATCGCCGGCGTTTCGATCGGCACGGCCGGCGAGAATTTCTCAGTCGAGCCCTTCGAGGCCGAGATCAAGGGAGCGGCTGAATGAACGCGCCCATCAATCATCCCAGAGTAGGCCGAGCCGTCGAAGTCATTGTTTCCGAAGACGGCGACCGCGAGGAAGTTCTGCAGGGCGAGCTGCTCGGGCGTTTTGACCGTGACCATGTCGAAGTGAAGTTCGACGATCTGCCATTCAAGGCGATCGTTGCGAAGCGTTATGTGCGCATGGCGAAATTGGAAGGAGACGCGTCATGAAGATCAATCTGCGCAAGACGCAGCTGGCCGCCCGCTATGCGCTATGGCTGGCGCTGTTCTTCTTGGTCAGCATGCCGGCGCTGGCGTTCGACGCGATCGCCGCCGTCGCGCGGCGCATCGCCGATTGGCTTTGCGATGTCGCCGACTTCGCCGTCGCGCATGGCCGCATGCTGCGGGAGCAGCTGCGATGACGACGGCCGCGCAGACCCGCGCCATCCACGCACTGCTGCGGCAGATCCCGCACTACACGGACGATGACTATCGCGCGCTGCTGAAGCGCGAGTTCCGCGTCTCTTCCTCCTCGCTGCTTTCGCAGGCGCAGGCGGCGAAGCTCATCGAGGTTTTGAAAGCGCTGGCCGGACAACATCCGCAGATCAGACGGGCGAGCGAGACCGTCTCCGGTCCTTATGCTGGGAAGCTCAGGGCGCTATGGATTTCCGCCTACAATCTTGGCGTCGTCGACAGCCGCGACGATCGCGCGCTGATCGCTTTCGCCGAACGGCAGACCAAGATCGCACATCCGCGCTTCCTGCAAGATCACCGCGACGCCAAAAAGGTCATCGAGGCGTTGAAAGCCATGATGACGCGCGAAGCCGGCGTCGAATGGCCAGAGTCGGACGACGTCGACGTCGCCAAGCGCGAGATCGCCTATTGCGTCGCGCGCAAATGCTTCGACGCGGGCGTCTTCACGCCATTCATCAAGGGCAAGAGCTTCGACGAGACGTGGGCGGCCGATTTCCCGGCTTTCGGGTATCGCTGCGGCTGTCCCGCCGGCTTTGAATATTACGCGGCCGAACATTGGGACCGGCTGGCCAACAGGCTCGGCGCGCGGCTGCGCGCGAAGCGCAGCAAGGCAAAGAAGGAAGCGGCGTAATGGCCCATCAGCTCCTCAAAGAGGACGGCGGTTACGACCGCGAGGCGATCGTGCGGCGCGCCAATTCCGAACTGCGCCGCGCCCGTCGTCTCGGCCTCGATTGGGACCGCGCCAAATGCCTCGAATACGTCTGGGACCAGGCGCGCACGCTGCGCGCGCAGTTCCTCGGCGTCGAGAAGAAACCCGTGAAGCGTCGTAAGTCGCCGAAGCTCCACGCGCCGGCGCGGCGAAACGTCAGGGCCATAAGGTTCGCGGCATGACGAAACGCGTTTCTTCGCCCTTAGAGGTCGAGGCAGATGCGCTGGCGATCGGCGCATCGCCATTTCACGAGCAGGAGCGGCATTGCGCGCCTGACAGCGCAACCGTTCGACGGCGATCAATCCTCTATCGCGCGGCATGCCGAGGCATTCGAGCGCCTGAGTGGGTCCATCGCAAACATCTCGTCGAATACGTCGACTGCGCGATGGCTTTTGGCGAGGCGTGCGCGGCGTCACATGTTCGCAGGCTGCAAAGCGAGATCGCGCGGGATGACTGACGCCCTGCAGCTCGATTTCTTCAAGCGCGCAGCCGCCAAGCGGCCAGCGATCATGACCTTCGTCGATCGCGGCTGGAACGGGCGCGGCGAGCAGATCGCGCAGTTCCAATGTCCGCGCTGCGGGACTCGCAGCTCATGGATCAAGGTCTCGTCGGCCGAAGACGAGCTGCGCGGCGTCCCCTGTCCGAAATGCAACAAGGAACGGCGCTGATGGTTGCCTATAGTTTCCAGAAGCGCTTTGCCGAGCCGATCCTCGCGGGAACGAAGCTCCATACGATCCGCGCCTTGCGCTCTCGCCATGCCCGGCCGGGCGAGGAGCTGCAGCTCTATTGCGGCATGCGCACGAAACAATGCCGTCTCATCGCGCGCAAGACATGCAGCGCCGCGCTGGCGATCGGCGTCGATCTGCATAGGAGTCAAATCCTCATAGACGGGGGCGCCTATCCCTGGGCCGGGAAAAAATTGGCGATATGGAAATTCGACGAACTGACATTAGCCGGAACGTGCCTGACGCACGGTGATCTCTTCGGCTTCGCGCAACGCGACGGGTTCGACGGATGGCCGCAGATGCGGGAGTTCTGGATCAAGACTCACGGCGTTCCCAGAGAAAACGGAATCTTCGTCGGCAAATTGATCGGATGGTGGCAATGAAGCGCCTCGTTCTTATCATTTCGTTGATGTCGCCAACTTCAGGCGCGGCGGCCCCGTGCGAGCTCGTCCGGCAGGCCTATGCGCCGGCTGAAAACCTCGAAGCGATCGACGTCGCGCTGATCGGCCGGGCGCGGTCGCGCATCGACTTTGCCGCCTATGTGCTGACCTCGCTGCCGATCGTCGCCGCGCTCGACGCCGCCGCCGCGCGCGGGGTGACGATTCGTCTCTATCGCGACGGCGCCGACATTCGCATGCCACGCCTCTTGGCCGACGCCTACGATCGGCTCGCGGCGCGGATTAATGTCGAGATCAGATACAAGGGCGCGCCCGCGCCCTTCATGCATCTCAAGGCCTATGCGATCGACGACGAGATCGTCCGCGAGGGCGCCGGCAATTTCACCCATTCCGGTCTTGTGCGTCAGGACAATTCGCTGATCGCCCTGCGCTGCAAAGCAGCCGTGAAGCGCTTTCAAAAGCAGTTCGAAGAGATGTGGAGCCGCAGATGACTCTCCCTCCGCAACGCCTCGGCGATAAGGGCCAGCGCTACGAACTCCGCTTCTATCTCCAGGGCGAACATTGGATGGAGGACGAGCGACCGCTCGGCTATGCGCCGACGCTCAAAGGCGCGCGCGAGATGCGGGACGCCTGGCTGAAGCGGCCCGACATCGGCGAGTGCTTCATTCTCGATCGCCAAACCGGAAAGCGCGTGATCTGACATGATCTCCCTCGATGATTGCTCGCGGCTCGAATTGAAGCGCCTGGCACGCTTCTCGACGCCTGTGCAGATCGCCGAGGCGAAGGCGCGCATCGCGCGCGAGGCGGCGAACCGCGAAAACCAAGAGCGACTCGTTCTGTCGGCCGCCGCGATCGAGGCCGCGCGCGCGGTCAGGCAGCGCTTCGAATTGGTCGGCGCGGATCACGGCTACCGGAGACTCTTCGACGAGGCGCTGCTCGCCGCCCGCCGATCGCAACACGCGCAGAAGCGCTGGGCGCAGTTTGAGGCGAAAGCGCAGAGGCTCGAACGTGCGGCGCGCAGGATCAAAGGGGGTGCGCGTGACGCCCTCGGATAAGGAGCTGCGCAAGCTCGAACTTTTTCCGACGCCGCCCTGGGCGACGCGTACGCTGTTTGAATGCGTGCTGCCGAGAGTTTTTTGCACGCTCGGCTCCACGCGCATCCGCTCTTGCTGGGAGCCGGCTGCAGGGCTCGGCCATATGGCCGAGACGATCAGGGAATATTGCCCGACTGTGCTGATGAGCGATGTCGCCGATTATCCGCTCGAAGACGGCTCGCGGATGAGCGACCATGGCTTGCAGCTCATCGACTTCCGCTGCGCGCCCTCGCCGTGTGAGCCGTCGCCGGAGCAGGCGGAATGGGTCGTCACCAATCCGCCCTTCAAACAGACGGAAACCTTCCTTCAACGCGCCTTGAGGGTGGCGTCGAAGGGCGTCGCACTGCTGCAAAAGCAGACCTGGCTCACCGGCGGCGAGCGCTACGGGCAAGTCTATCTCGAAACGCCGCCTGATCTCGTCGCGCAATTCGTCGAGCGCGTGCCGATGTGCCTCGGCGGCTATGATCCGCGGGGCTCGACGGCGACGGATTACGCCTGGTTCATCTGGCTGCAGCCGGAAGGGCTTGAAGACGCGGGCCGCGAATGGGCCGAGCGCCGAGAGAATGCGCCGGAAGGCTGGCTCCAGCTGCTGCTCATCCCGCCCGGCCGGCGCGACGCCTATCTGCGCCAGCGTGACTTTGAACTCGCCGAGAGACGCCGTCTGCCCGGCTGGCATCCGGATCCGAAGGTGAGGAAATTGCGCCGGCGCATTCATGCCGAGCGCGATGCGCGCGTGATGGGAGAGGAGCCGTGAAAGCCGACGTCTCTCATCTGCCGCCGCTCCTCGCCGAGATCGCCGAAGTGGCGGGACCTGTGGCGGCGCTGCAGTTGGCGAAAGCCAAGGGCGGAACCGAGTGCTACATTCCAGCCCGCGCGACGGACGATCACTGGCTCGTGCAATGCGTTGGACGCGAGGCGGCCGACAAGCTCTGCGCGCATTTCGTCGCCGCGATCGAAAGCGACTCGGGCAAATCCCGACATGGCGTGAAAATCCTGCTGCCGCTCGGCGATTCCGGGACGGCCGCCGAGGCGCGCCGCCGCGCCCGCGATGCGCTCGACAATGGCGCGAGTCTCAGTGAAGCTGCGCGGCGCTCCGGCCTGCATCAACGCACCGTGCAAAACATCCGCGCGCGGATGAAAGACAAACGGCAAGGCTCGCTCTTTTAGCCGCCGAAAAGTCGCTGTCCAGAAAACCTTCGGGGCCAATTCGGGACGCGCCCGCGCGTAGCGTTCCGGGCATGAAATCGTATCTCGAAATCATTGGTTCGTTCATCGCCTTCGGCGCGCTCGCGCTCGCGGCGATGTGGGTCGCGCCGGCAAAGGCCGATCCGCTGTCGGATTTCCTCGACGCGATCTTCGAACAGCAGGCCAGCCTGCCGCCCTACAACGCCCACTGGCGGCGGATCCATGCGCGGCCGCCGCCGGTCGAGAGCCCCGCTGGCGCCGCCCCGGCGCGTTCGATGCTCGCGTCCTATTACGGCGGCGGCGCGCATGAAGGCCTTAACGTCCTCACCGCCTGCGGCGCGCGCTTCAATCCATGGGGCCTGACGGCGGCGCATCGCTCGCTTCGCTGCGGCGCGAGGCTGCTCGTTTCGCGCGGCGCGCGCGCCGTCGTCGTCACCGTCAACGATCGCGGCCCCGCCGCCTGGACCGGCCGCTCCC
>JALHNR010000283.1 GCA_022843525.1 Methylocystis sp.
GCGGTGGAGATCGTTGAGCCCACGCCAAGCAAGCTGCAATCCTCGCAAGATCGGAGAGCGGGCGGTCCTGCGAGGAAAGATTTCCGCGCCTTGGTCGACATAGATCTTGTGGACGGTGTTGGCGTGCAAACCGAAGCCCAGCGCCAACGCGATGATGCCGCCAGTCGATGTGCCGGCGATCATGTCGAAGTAACGCCCCGCGGGAACGCCGCCAGTTATCTCCTCTTCAATCCTCGCCAAGAGCGCGGCGGGCAGGATGCCCTTGATGCCGCCGCCGTCGATCGAAAGGATGCGGAACGGCTCATCGGCCGGCCAGGGCAGCCGTTCCCGAGGCCGAAAGAGCGTCCCTGCTGAGCGTTTCGGTGTTGTCATTGCACTTCAGCGGATCGCCGGCGTGTTCACCGCCGCCGCGCCAGCGCCCGGTCGCCAACCAAAACTCATAGAAGAAGAGCCATTCGCTGGCGTCGGGCAGCGTCGTGTCCGCAATGGCGTCATCCCAAGACCATTCATTTTTCAGCGGCCGAAACAAGCACAGATTGGGCTGGCGCCGATAGCGCCGGTCCCACCAAACGTGCGGGATCGGGCCCAATTCGTAGTCCGGATGCTCTTCGAGTTCCGGGCGCAGCACATAGACGCGTGGATAATATTCGTAGGTGGTGGCGTTGAGTGCGAAATGGGCGGGGAGCTCGAAATCGACGCGAACGTCGTAGGTTTGCGACGTGGGCCTGAGCACGCCTTCCCAGATCGCCCGGCGCGGTTCGAGCAGCAGGGTGCGGAAGCCGGCAAAGCGCGCATGCAGCCGATCATTCTGTTCGGGCAGCCAGAGCACTAGTCGCGATCGCCTCCGAACGGCGTACGCTTGATGAGCGCTTCCACGCCCGATGGCGCCAGCGAGACCGCGCCTCCGGCGCCGACGCGCGTGCGCCCTTGCGCGCGCTGGGCCTCATAGATCTCACCCAGGCGATCAACCGCGTGGTTGGCGGCGGTTTCACCGAAGTGACGCTTCAGGATTTCGATGCGCTCATAGGCGGTCAAATATTCTCGCGCAAGGCGCTGCATGTCCTTGATCAGACCATCGAGTTCGCGCGCGAACATGTCCTGCACGGCGACGGTTTTCGGCCAGCGATCGGTGAAGATGTCGGGCGTCCACGCAGGGTTCGCGACCTGCAAAACCCGCCCGAACGCGCTCTCGGCCCGGATCGCATCACGGATCGTCGTCGCCACGGCGATCACTTCGTCGACGAGATAGTCGGACGCGACCACCGCATCGAGCGCCATGGCGGCCAACACCACTGAAGGCGGCTTGCGCACGCCGTTGAATTCGGCCCGGCGATAGGCAATGTCGCGTTTGCGTTTGATCAATTGCAGCGCCACGATCCGCGGCGCCTTCTGGTCGAGCGGGATTAGCGCAGGCAGCGGCTTCGCATCGGCTTTGGTGACGAGTCGGCGGCGCGCATAGGCTTTCTCGAACAGCACGCTGACGCGCACACGCGCCAGGAAATAATCGGCGAAACCCTTCGGGTTGACTTGCGTGTGGTAGCTCTCGCCCGCGTCGGCCTTCCAATGGAAGAGGGTCGAGACCTTCTCCGGCGTGCCGGGCAAACGCACCACCGGCATCAGATCGACGCTGCGCCCGTCGTCATACGTCACGGTCACGCAGCGCGAATTGCGCCTGGTCTTGTCGTGATAGCGCGTGCCCTCCTCGCGCTTGATCGCCTGCTCCAGCAATTCGAGCACACTCTTGGGATCGGCCGTCGGCGACAGCGCGAGCGGAATGACAGCGTCAAGGTCATGCTGTTGGCTCTTGATCTTGCCGAGGATCGGCGCGCCGATCGCGAAGCTGCCGGAGGGATAGACGTCGAGCACCTTGCCCTGCAGCACCGAGCCCGGGCCATCGACCCAGTCCGCCAGCGCATGATAGTTGCGCTCGGCTTCGCTGTGCTGGGTGGGCGTGAGCTGGATTTTGTCCGCCACGTCCATGAGCAGGATTTCGGCTTCGTCCTTGGCGGTGGTGAGGGGGAAGAGATCGTCGGCCATTGGGCTTTCCGTTAGGGTATCGAGGGGGAGGTGGTGAGCCCGCGCTGGAGGCGCAACGCTTGGTCCGGCTCATTCTCTTGTTGTGCGAAACACGCGAGATCGTATCGCCGCAGTAATGTTTCAGCGGATTGCCGGCCATCACCGCAAAGCCACACGCGTCGGGCTCGCAATGAAGTTTGATTCGATTCGCCGCCCGGAGTCGTTAACGCCTCGTCTTGAACCAACAGCAACCGGGCGCAAACCCAACCGCCGCCTAGATCGACGAAATTTTGCGAGGCGCGCTGGCGCTCGTCTTCTCTCTAGACACGGAGGCCGCCAAGAGCGGCCCGCATCGCTTGCGTTTGGCCCACCCGCCCACCCTCGCTGACGCGCCGCACATGTGCGTCCATCGTCAGCTCTTGCTTATGCTGATGGTGCGTAGTTTGGGCGCCTCGACGGCTTTGCCGTCGACCGGGCTCGCGTGAACCGAGTCTATGTCTCGGCCCTTTGGGCTTTGATCCCTGGCGCAACACCCGCCCACCCGCCCCGACTATCGCGAAAGACGATGTCGTGAGTTTCCGTGATTGATGGTGAGTGTGAAGCAGGTTTGGAAAGTGGTGAGGTGGAAGGCAAGATAAAGAGAACCCCACCACCTTCGCCAATCGCTTGCAATCACTGGCGCAAATACGAGGTACGCGCAATGATCGCAGGGTGCGCACGAGGTGCGCGCACCTCACCCCGCTGAGCGCACTCGATGATCGAACCTCCAAGCATCAATCGACTCTTCCGCGCCGGAAAACTGAAGCGCGAGATGTTCGGCGCTGAAGTGTTTCGGCCGGGTAAATCACTTGGCGTCACGCGCGCGTTGAATGCCGACATACTCGAAGGCAAGCGAGACGGCCGCGCCAAATCCTCGGGCGGCGCCACGCGCGCAGGCTACGGCAAGAAGCTCGCGAGCTTGATCGGATCATCGCGCAACGTTGCGAGGAGCACCTCGTCGCGGGGTGCGCACGGCGCCTTCGATCCACGCCAACGCGCCATCGTGAAGATACATTATTTCAGTCACGCAGGCGGCGGCGGAGCCGCCCTACGCGCGCACGCGCGTTACGTAGCTCGTGACGCTGCCGCGCGATCGCCAGCGCCCTCCGATGCTCCAAACATCGAAACGTCCGCCCCGGAGGAGGCCAAGCCGCGCGCCCATGCCGACTACTTGAAGCGGGACACACGGACCGTTTTTTACGATGGCTCCTCAGTCGATGTTGATGGCGGCGAACGCGCGGCGTCGTGGGCTCAGACCGACCGCCGGCATTTCCGATTGATCCTGGCGCCCGAGAACGGGACCAAGCTCGGGGATCTGAAGTCCTATACGCGGGAGGTTATGCGCCGCGCAGAACTCGCCCTGGGTTCAAGACTGGAGTGGGTCGCGGTCGATCACTGGGACACAGACAATCCACACACGCACATTATACTCCGTGGCGTGCGTGACGATGGACGCGACCTGATCATTCCACGAGAGTTTGTGCAGCACGGCTTCAGGTCCGTGGCGCGCGACGTGGCCACCGAGCGCTTGGGCAACCGCACCCGTGAAGACGATCGGCTGGCACTGCATCGCGAGGTGCGGGCGCATCGGCCGACACGGCTAGATCACTGGATCGCTGATCAACTGGACAAGGACGGCAGGGTGCGCACCGCGGACTTGCGGGCGCCAAACGGCGACCCGGCCGCCACCGACGCGCTTAAGGGCCGCGCGCACGAACTGCGACGCCTGGGCCTAGCGACCGAGATGAAGCGTAACGTGCTTCAATTCGCACCGAACTGGCGCGACGGCCTCAAGGCCCTGGAGCTTCATCTCGACATTCGCAAAGCGCTGATGCAGTCGCGCGCGATCGATGCTGCTCGCGGCCAACAAGCCGGCAAATCGATCTCGACGCTACTTCGCGCGCCGGGTCCGGACCGCTAGCACTTGGCAAGGCGGTCCTCTAAAGCAGCGCGGCGCTAGGTGCGTGGGAAGATCGCAACACTGAGGCCTGCAAGTCGTAGCTTCTCCAATCGGGCGAGCACACCATTTCCCGACGTTTCCGGCCCCGTTCCTCTCGTTCCGCCGCCGACATGCTTCCATCGTCATGGAGGCTCGCTTGTCCATATCCGCGCACTTTTCTCCGCCCGTCGTTGACGTGAACGACGCCAGTGATGACGCCGCCGCGCCGTCGGCCAAGCTCGGGACGTTTACACCCGACGACTATCGCCATCATCTCGACGGCAGCGGGATGACCAAAGCTGAACAGGACGAACTCTTGAGCGCCTTGTGGAAAATCATGTGCGGGTTTGTCGACCTCGGCTGGAATGTCGATGCCGTCAGTCTCGTGCTTGGACCGGCCTCGCCTTCTGCGAACGATGCCAGTAGAATCGAAGACGGCGAGCGCTCTGTATCTTCCAACCTCGGAGCGCGCTAGCCAAGCGTCGGCTGAGGAATTGCGATGAAGCCAGTACACGCCGCGATCATCTACTGCCGCGTGTCGAGCCAGAAGCAAGAGCTTGATGGCGACGGCAACCGAAGTCAGGAGCACCTGTGTCGGGCGCACGCTACCAAGCTCGGCGTGTCGGTCGAGGCTGTCTATACCGACAGCAAGTCCGGCTATGGCGACTATATGGAGCGCCCTGGCATGGTGCGCGTTCTCGAGCACCTGAAGAAGAATCGAAGCAAGCGCTACGTCGTCATCTTCGATGACTTGAAGCGGTTTGCCCGGAGAACACGCTTCTATTGGGAGCTGCGCGATCGCCTCGCCTCATTTAACGCCTCGGTCGATAGCCCCAATTTCCGTTTCGAGGACAGTCCGGAGGGGCGCCACCATGAGACCATCACGGTCGCCGGCGGCGAACTCGAACGCGAGCAGCTCCGTCGGCAAGCCATTCAGAAAATGACGGCTCGGGTTGAGCGTGGTTACGCCGTCACTTCGGCCCCTGTTGGCTATGAGTATCGCTCGGTCAAACGCAGCGGCCGCGTTCTATTCCCGAAGGAGCCGGAGGCTTCGATCGTGCGTGAAGCGCTGGAAGGCTACGCGTGTGGCCGCTTCGAGAGCCAGGCCGAGGTGCAACGCTTCCTCGAAAGCCGTCCCGAGTTCCCGCGCGATCGCAAAGGCCGGGTCCACAATCCGCGCGTCACAGAGATGTTGAAACGAGCGATCTATGCCGGCCTCGTCGGCGCGCCATATTGGAACGTCTCGCTGCGAAAGGGCGTGCACGAAGGACTGATTAGCGTCGAGACGTACAACACGATTCAGGATCGTTTGGCGGGAAAGAAACGCGCGCCCGCACGCGCCGACTTCAATCCCGATTTCCCTTTGCGGGGCTTTGTTGCCTGCACTTGCGGCACGATGCTGACTGCGGGCTGGACCAAGGGCCGCGAGCGGCACTACCCCTATTACTTCTGTTACAACCGGGGCTGCCCCCACTACGGACGATCCATCAAGCGCGATGTGCTGGAAGGTAAGTTCGCTGTCATTATGGCAAGCGTTCAACCACCGGCAGGTGTGTTTCGCGCAGCGCGCCAGATGTTCGAAGACGCTTGGAACGCCCGCATCGCCGCGAGCGATACGGACGCGAAGGCGCTGCAGACAACGCTCTCATCGGCGGATCGACAGATCCAACAATTGCTCGATCGCGTCGTTGATACTGAAAGCGCCGCTGTCGCCAAGGCCTACGAAGAACGCATCGAACGTTTGCAGGCGGAGAAGCTCGCAATTGCCGAGAAGCTGCAACGCGTGGACAAGCCGAAGCTCAATTTCGAGTCCGCTGTTAGAACCGCGATGAACTTCCTCGAAAACCCAATGAAACTATGGAGTTCAGATCGCATCGAGCAGAAGCGTTTGGCCCTACGTCTAACGTTCGCCCAGCACCTGGAATTCGACCGCGAGACCGGTTTTAGAACCGCCCATTTGTCTTTGCCGTTCAAGGCTTTAGCGACGATTTCAGAGCCGTTTTTGGGGTCGATTCAAGGAATGGTGGGCGCGACAGGGATTGAACCTGTGACCCCTCCCGTGTGAAGGGAGTGCTCTCCCGCTGAGCTACGCGCCCAAACCTAGTTTTGTCCCTGGTTTGAAGGGCGCGGACCATATGCG
>JALHNR010000284.1 GCA_022843525.1 Methylocystis sp.
CGGCGCGGCGATCGCGATGTTTTCGGCAAAGAAACGGGCGAGCGCGGCGTAGCGCGCCGCATTCGGATCGGCTTCGCGTTGCGCGCGCTTTGCCCCCTTCACGAGCAGCGTCGCGCCGCGGGCTAGCGCGAAGAGACGCAGATAGGGGTTCGCGCCGGCGAGCGCGCCCGCGAGTTCGGCTTTCGTCAGAAACGCGCTCGCCTGCGCCAGCGCCTCGACACTCTCGCGCAACGCCTTGCGCGCGACGTCGGCTTCGCCCGCGATGGCGCGCATGTCGTCGATCTCGCGCGCGAGCGCCGCGCCGTCGCCGCCGCGGATCTTGCGCGTCACGAGATCAATCGCCTGAATGCCGTTCGTGCCTTCGTAGATGGCGCAGATGCGCGCGTCGCGCATCAGCTGCGCGACGCCGGTCTCCTCGATATAGCCCATGCCGCCGAAGACCTGCACGGCGAGCGACGTCGTCTCATTGGCGATATCGGTCGAAAACGCCTTGGCGACGGGCGTCAGGAGAGAAGCGCGTTCATGCGCCGCTGCGGCGTGCGCCGGATCGCTGTCGCGATGCGCGCGATCGATCGCGGCGGCCGTTTCGTAGCAGATCGCCCGCGCCACGGCCGTTGAACTCGCCATGGTCAGCAGCATGCGCGCGACGTCCGGATGCTCGATGATCGCGCTCGTCTCCTTGGCGCCGGGCGCGCGCCCCTGCTTGCGCTCGCGGGCGTAGCCGAGCGCCATTTGCGTCGCGCGTTCAGCGAGCGCCACGCCTTGCAGTCCGACGGAAAGGCGGGCGTTGTTCATCATGGTGAACATGCAGGCGAGGCCCTTGTTCTCCTCGCCAAGCAGATAGGCGACCGCGCCGCCCTCATCGCCATAGATCATGGTGCAGGTCGGCGAGCCATGGATTCCGAGCTTGTGCTCGATGCCGGCGCATCGCACATCGTTGCGCCGCGTGAAGCCGCCCGTTTCGTCGGGCAGGAACTTCGGCGCCAGGAAAAGCGAAATGCCGCGCGTGCCGGGGGGAGCGTCGGGAAGGCGCGCCAGGACGAGATGCACGATGTTCGGCGCAAGATCGTGCTCGCCATAGGTGATGAAGATCTTCTGGCCGAACAGGCGGTAGGAGCCGTCGGGCGCGCGTTCGGCGCGCGTGCGCATCAATCCGAGATCGGAGCCGGCGCCGGGCTCGGTCAGATTCATCGTCGCGGTCCATTCGCCGCTGACGATATTGCGTAGATAAACGTCCTTCAGCGCGTCGCTCGCATGCGCCTCCATCGCCTCGATCGCGCCATGGCCGAGCAGCGGGCAGACGGCGAACGCCATATTGGCGGCGTTCCAGATCTCCGTGCAGCCGGCGTTGAGCAGGGCAGGGAGATCCAGCCCGCCATAGTTCTCGCCGGCCGCGATGGCGTTCCAGCCGCCATCCTGCCATTGCGCATAGGCTTCACGCCAGCCGGGAGGCGTCGTGACGGCGCCATTGGCGTATGTCGCGCCCACGCGATCGCCGATCTGATCGAGCGGCAGCAGAACCTGTTCGGCGAATTTCGCCGCCTCGGCCAGCGTCTGTTCGGCGACGCCGTCGGCGAGGTCGCGGTAGACGCCGTCGGCCTCGATGGCGCCTTCGCCGGCCGCGAGGCGAAGCGCAAAAACAATGTCGTCGAGCGGCGCGCGGTAGGTCATCCGATTTTCTCCAATCCGAATCGTTGCACGGAATCTAGCGCGCCAGCGCGAACGCGCGGGCCATCTCCTCCATGTGCGTCAAAACGCATATTTCGCCTCATGGGTCTGGCATTCGCAGATGTATGGGTAAGAATTGGCGCTTCAATTACGAGGAGCGGGCGGCGGCGGCGCGCGCGGCGCATCAGGAAATCGGCCGCACTTTCGCGCGACTCAAGAATCGCAATGACGAGAACGATCCTGCGACGATCGCCTGGAAGGCGGCGATCGCCCGCTTTCGTGACGCACTGCGCCTCGCCTATCCGGGTGATTTCGGAGAGGATATCGAACGACTGAAAGCAGGCGACGCGCGTGGACTCGAGGGCGTGATTCGCTTTCTTGAAGCCGATCCGATGTTTTTCGGCTCTGGCTACGCCAAGGCCGATCTCATTCGTTTCGTCAACCGCATGGCGCTGACCGAGCATCAGGCGGAGCGCCTACGCGCGGTTGCTCTCGCGATCGTCGACCGGCGCGCGTCGCAGGAATTTCGGCGCTATTGCCGACTGGCCGCAAAGGTCAACCACCCAGGCTTGCGAGAGGAGCTGCGGAGTCGAGCGGTGGGCGGCGATCCCGCCGTTGCGCGGCGGGCGCGTTGGATGCTCGCCTATGTCGAATCGCCGCCTTGCGCGAGGCGCGCCGGCCGGTAAAATTGGCGGATCGTCAATTCGGCGGATCCGAGGGACTCATGCCGCTTTTCGCCTATCGCTGCAGTGACTGCGCGCATCAGTTCGAGACCCTGTCGCGTTTCGACGAGATTCCCGAGTGCCCCGCGTGCGGCGGCGCCCATGTCGAGCGCCAGTTGTCGCTGATCGCGCGTCCCGCCGCGGGCGGCGAGTCTGCGGAGAGCTGCGCCGCGATGGCGGGCGGGTCGCCCTGTCCGAGTTGCCCGGCGTTGGCGGGACAGGTGTGACGTCCGCGGCGGCGACTCTACTCGGGGCGCGCCGCATCGTCGTTCCAGCCAACGGAATTGAGTTCGAGGTTTTCGAGGCGGGCTCGGGCGATCGGCTCGCGCTGCTCCTGCACGGCTTTCCCCAGCACGCCGTCATGTGGCGTCATCTTGTCGGACCACTCGCCGCCGCCGGATATCGCGTTTGGGCGGTCAATCAGCGCGGCTATGGCGCCACGACGCGCCCGGCGGAGAAAGACGCCTATTCCCTCGAGGCGCTGACAGCCGACGTCGCCGGATTAATCGACGCCGCCAATCCCGCCTCGGTCTCGCTTGTCGGCCATGACTGGGGCGGTTTCCTCGCTTGGGTCGTCGCCATTCGCAAGCTGCGGAAGATTGACGCTCTCGTCATTCTGAACATTCCGCACCCCCTGTGCTTCCGGCGCGCGCTCGAACAGGAATGGCGACAGAAGCTGAAGTCCGCCTATGCCGCCTTCTTTCAGCTGCCCTGGCTGCCTGAACGACTGCTGTCGGCGCGGCGCGGCGCGGGCGCCGCGTGGCTGATGCAACGTGCCGCAGGCCGGGACGGCGTCTTCTCAAAAGAGGCGATGGAGATCTATCGCGCCAATGTCGCGGCGCCGGGCGCCGCCAGCGCCATGCTCAATTGGTATCGCGCCGCCGGACGTGACATTCTGGCGGCGGAAGACCTCGATGCGCCGATAGATGCGCCGACGCTTGTGGTCTGGGGGATGCAGGATGTGGCGCTCGGCGAATCCTGTCTTGACGGCACGGAATGCTATGTTCGAGATCTGCGGATCGAGCGTCTGCCGGGCGTGTCGCATTGGACGCCTGAAGACGCGCCGGAAAAAGTTAACGAGCTGATTTTGGACTTTGTTTAAAATATTCGACCTTCCTGTCGCAAAAAGCAGCGTGTCGGGGCCAGTAACGGTTGACTTGGCGCGCTGGCGTGGGAATCTGTTCAATGGTCCCGGACTTCTGCGTCCGGCGGTCGCTGTTTTGCGCCTTTGGCTCAGCGGCCGGCTTTCGACCAAGAGAAGGAGATGATCCATTCGCCGTCCAATGAAGAGCATCGCAGCCCCCCAGAAGGAAGGGCCGCGCATCAATCGGGAAATTCGCGCGCGAGAAGTGCAGCTAATCGATTCCGAGGGGAAAAATCACGGCGTCATCCAATTGCCGGACGCGCTGGGCATCGCCGAAGCGGCGGGACTCGATCTCGTCGAGATCGCGCCCAATTCCACGCCCCCCGTCTGCAAAATTCTTGATTACGGGCGTTTTCGCTTCGCCGAGCAAAAGAAGGCCGCCGAGGCCCGCAAAAAACAGAAAGTCGTTGAGGTCAAAGAGATAAAGCTTCGGCCCGGCATCGACGACCACGATTACGGCGTGAAAATGAAGGCGGTGCGCCGCTTCTTCGAAGAAGGCGACAAGGTTAAGGTCACCCTTCGCTTTCGCGGCCGCGAAATCGCGCATCAGGACATCGGCTATCGGCTTCTGTCCCGCGTGAAGGCTGAGACCGCCACGCTGGCCAAGGTCGAACTCGAACCGTCCATGGAAGGACGGCAGATGGTGATGGTGCTGGCGCCTCGATAGCGCGCGTCTCGCCGCAAGGGCAGGGCCGGGCTGCGGCCCGAGGGGTGGCGATCGCTATGTTTGAATTTCGGATTAGCACGATGACCGCGCGTCGCGCTTGCGTTCTCGGGGCTGCGGCGCTGCTTGCTGTGGGCGTCGCGCCGGCGAGAGCGCAGCTTGTGCTCCCGGGGGCGGTCGCCCCGACTCCCGAAGGGACGGTCGCCAGTCCCGCAAAGAAAAGAAGCGTCGGCGGCGAGATGGGAGCGGCCGCGGGGCCGGCCATCATGCCGAAGGCGCCCGCCGAAGACGCAATCGTCGGAAAAATCATCAAACGCGACGGCGAGGGCAGCGCCATAGAATTCTCCCGCGCCGGAGCTGACCTGCAGGTCGCCAAGCTCACGCTCGTCGGGGATGATTTGCGGCGCTCCGGCGAAGCCTGCCGAGTCGAAGTGGCCGGAACGCCGTTGAAGCTCACGGCCCGCCAGAGCGAGACCGGATTGCGGCGCTATCAGATCGCATTTCCAGCCTGCGCTTTCACGTTCGACGTTCTCGACGGCGCGATTCTCGTCACCAACGAAGGCAAGGCCTGTGAACTGAAGGACGCCGGTTGCCGCGCCGATCCCGAAGGGCTTTGGGGGATGAGCGCGGATGAAATCGACCCCAAGAAGGGCGAAGAGATGCTCGGCGCCCGCGCGCGTGTCGAGAAGACGGTGCGAAGCACGTTCCGCGCGCTTTACGATCAGTACAAAAAGGAAAAAGCCATCCGCAACTTCATTGTGAAGGAGCAGGCTGGCTTCTCCTCCTGGCGCGAGGAAGTGTGCCGGTCCTATGCGCGCGAGCCGGATTTCGGCTATTGCGCCTTGAGACTGACGGAAGCCCGCGCCATCGCGCTCGGCGCGCAGCTCGCCGCGGGCGTTAAGTTGCCGCCTGGGGTCGCCGAAGAGGTCGCGGCGGAGAACACGAAGAAGGACGAGAAGAAATAGGAAGGCGCCGACGTCGCTACCAGATTAAATCATCGTTCAACCGCCCCTGCGCATCAACATGCCGCGCGCTGGATCATAAGCGAGGATCGCCGCGACCAGGAACGCGCTCGTGTAGGCGAAGACAATCGCGAGCGAGGTCCACGCGACTTTCTCATAAAAGGCGAAGCGGATGAGTTCGACCGCATGGGTGAACGGATTGACCTCGCACATGTAATAGAGCCAGGGGCTCGACTCCTTTACGCGCCACAGCGGGTAGAGCGCGGAGGAGGCGAAGAACATCGGAAAAATCACGAAATTCATCACCCCGGCGAAGTTTTCGAGCTGTTTGATCAGCGATGACAGCAGCATGCCGAGCGCGCCGAGCATCAGGCCGCTGAGCGCGAGCGCCGGCAGCAGGGTGAGATAGCCCCATTTCGTTAGCGGCTCGATTTCCCAGAAATAGGCGATCACCAGGAAGGCGTAGACCTGCAGTATCGAGACGGCGACGCCGGCCAGAAGTTTGGAGCCGAGCAGAAACCAGCGCGGAAAGGGCGAGACGAGCAGCGTGCGCATGCTGCCCATTTCGCGGTCGTAGACCATTGAGAGGGAGGATTGCATGCCGTTGAACAGCTGGATCATCGCCATCAGGCCGGGCGCGATATAGACCTCGTAGAGAACGTAAGTTTCGTAAGGCGGGATGATCGAAACGCCGAGCACCTGCCGGAAGCCCGCCGCGAAAATAAAGAGCCAGACCAGCGGGCGCACCAGCGCCGAGACGAAGCGTTCGCGCTGATGCAGGAAGCGCAGGCCCTCGCGCCAGACGACCCCAAAGAGACAGATGAGATATTGGCGAAGGGTGAAGCCTCTCGGCGCAGCAATTTCGCTCATGCCGAAAGTTTCTCCTGACCGATCCCGGCGATGCGCGCGAACGCGTCACCGATGGTCGCCGCGCCCTGCGCCGCGACAATCTTCCGCG
>JALHNR010000285.1 GCA_022843525.1 Methylocystis sp.
CAGCTATGGAGACGGTCTTCGACAACGCCTGCGGAAGCGACGCGACGCGCGGCAAGTCGGGCAAGCCGTGTTCCGCGAGCACATGGCCGAGCCGCTCGCAGGAGCCCTCGGACCAGCCGGTGACGACGACCGTTCTGCCAGTGTCGCGCAGCGCTTCGACATGGTCCGCGGCCGCCTGGAACACGTTGACGTCCGGCGTGTTGCGCTCGGGCGCAAAGTCGCGGCCGGGCCGCGCGCCGCAGTCGATGACTTTCTCGCCCTCATGTGCCGCGAAAGGAGAGAATTGCGCCGCCGCGCGCCCCTTGATCGCCGTGCGCCATTCCTCGAGCGACAGATAGAGCGCGCGCGGTTCGAGCGGCTTGTAGTTCGAGGCGGCGGGATCGAGATCATGCGCATGTTTGCGCGCGTCGTAATAATCCTCGATCTGCTTGACGCGCTCCGCCGCCGCATCCTCGACAAGCGGATCGAGTACGATAGGCGCCTCGCCCAGATAGTCGAAGAGCGTATCCATCCGCTCGTAGAAGAGCGGCAGCCAATGCTCCATGCCGTGGAAGCGCCGGCCTTCGCTGACAGCCTCATAAAGGGCGTCGCCGCGCGTCTGCCCGCCAAAGCGCGCGGCGTAGGACTGCCGGAAGCGGCGCATCGTCTCGCTCGTCAGCCGCAATTCGCTCATGGGCGTCAGGTCGAGCGAACGGAACTGCCCCGTGGCGCGTTGCGTATCGGGATCGAACGAGCGGATCGATTCGAGCGTTTCGCCAAAGAAATCGAGACGGATCGGAGCCGGCAGCCCCGGCGGATAAAGATCGACAATGCCGCCGCGCTGCGCATATTCCCCGGTTTCGCGGACGGTGCTGGCGCGCAGATAGCCATTCGACTCGAGCCAAAGCGCCAGCTCGTCGAGCTTCACGACATTGCCGGGCGCGGCGGCGAAGCTTTCCGCGGCGACCATCCTCTGCGGCGGAACGCGCTGCAACAGGCAATCGACCGTGGTCGTGACGACGCGCGGACGTTCGGATGATGATTTTGCCCGTGTCAGACGCGAAAGCGCCGTCATCCGCCGCGCCACGACGCCGGCGTGCGGCGACACGCGATCGTAGGGCTGGCAGTCCCATCCCGGAATGTCGAGGATTTCGACGTCAGGATTGGCGAAACGCAGGGCTGTGCGAAAGGCCGCCGACCGCGCGCCGTCGCGCGCGACATGCACGAAGACCGCCGCGTGTCCCTCCGCCTCGCGCGCGAGCGCGCGCGCAAGATCGGCGCTGACGAAAGCGTCGAAGCCGTCCGGCGCATGGGCGAAAATCAGCCTTTCGCCTTTGACGAGGCCGGTGCGGGCCGCTTGAAGTCCCGCCGCCGCTTTCTTGAGCTTTGTCGCGGCGGCGCTCAATGGATCGGCCCGTCGTGTTGGTGAAAGGCGATGATCTGCCGCAGAAGCGACGTGTCACGCTCGGCCGGCGGCTGTTCAGCCCCCGAGAGCCACCGGAACACCGCGGCGTCCGGCAGATCGAGCAGAGTCTCGAGTTCGTCAAGCGCCTGCGCGGGAAGCGTCTCGACGCGGGCGTCGACGAAGCGTCCCATAAGGATATCCATCTCGCGCAAGCCTCGCCGCCAGGCGCGCACCCGGATGCGCCGCCTGCGCATGTCGTCGTCCAACATCTGTCTCCTTATATGGCGCGAGGCTTAATGCAGGCGCAAAGGAAAGGCAAAGGAACGTCCGGGAAAGACGCCGAGCAGCTGGGCGCGCGCACGGCTTGCCGGGCCACGCGGCGCTTCGTCTGAGGCTTCGCGTTCGCGAAGTTCCTTGACCTCAAGATGCGGCTGCGCTATCTGGCGCCTCTCGCGTGCGAGCGCTCGCGGGGGAGTAGCTCAGTTGGTTAGAGCGCCGGCCTGTCACGCCGGAGGTCGCGGGTTCAAGTCCCGTCTCTCTCGCCATCCTTTCATAGCATAGAGAAACCTCGCACATCGTCGGCCCGGCGCTTTTTGCGATCGTTCAAAAATCAGCTCACGCAACGCACGCCTTCACGGGTCGATCGAGTCTGCGCGTTCATTCATTTTGTCGCCGACGCGCCGAGGCCTTTCGCACAAGCAGCAAGCTTTCGATTGCGCGCGACGGAAATCATGGAATGTCCTTGCTCCAGCGCTGTAAGAGCAAGCCGAAAGCCTCGGCCTCCGCAGGACAAAGCTCCCCCTCTCACCCTCGCGCCCGGAACAAGAGAACTGCTGTCGCGTTAGGCGTGCTCGGGGGGCTCCTCACACGAGGACCTGGAGATTTTGGGATGAAAAACTCACGCAAGTTACTCACGACAGCGCTCGCCGCCACCATGCTCGTCGGCGCGTTGTCGGTCGCCACCCCGGCCTCGGCGTGGAGCCGTTGGGGTGGGGGCGGCGGATGGGGCCGCCAGGCTTGGGGCGGCGGCGGATTTGGCCGCCACTGGGGTTACGGTGGCGGTTGGGGCCGCGGCGGCTATTGGGGCTCAGGCGCCGGGCTGGGGCTCGGCGTGGCGGGCTTGGCCACCGGCCTGGCGCTCGGCGCGGCGACGAGCCCCTACGGCTATGGTTACGGCTACCCCGGCTACTATGGCGCGGCCACGCCCGGCTATTACGGCGCCGCCGTCCCCGCCTACGGCGGCTGCACGTGCTGGTAAGCGTTTCAACTCCAGCTGGTTGAAATGAACTCTGAATAGTAAGACGGTGCAGCCGCGCGATGCGCGGTTGCATTCCAGCGCGAATGGCGCCAGTGCGGCACCCCTCGCCATACTGCTCCCGGCAAGCGTACTGGTTTCCAAAGGACTGCCTGTTTATCCTCCCTGGCCGTTGCGGCGCCCCTTAACAGGCCCCCGCGCCTGAATAGCCTGCTGTGGCTCGGCGCCTGCCGCGCGCTATTTCCCTCTTGAGCTTCGATGCCGCGTTTCAGAGGGAAAGGGACATGCAACGCAAGTGGGCCTGGCGGCTGTCCCATTTCTTCCAGCAATTGTGGGTGCGCGTCACGCTTTACGCGATCGTCGCCTGTGTCACGGCGTTCGCCGCCTTCCTGCTGCGCACCTATGTGCCGGAATGGATTGACCAGGAGCTCGGCGCCGACGCCCTCGAAAGCGTGCTGACGATACTGGCCTCCTCCATGCTGGCGGTATCGACCTTCTCACTGGGCATTATGGCGGCCGCGATCGCGAGCGCCGCATCGAGCGCGACGCCGCGCGCAATACAGCTTCTGCTCGAAGAGAAGACCTCTCAAAAGGTCATCGCGACCTTTCTCGGCGCATTCGTCTTCAGCCTCGTCGGAATCGTCACGCTCAATATGGGAATATACGGTGGCGCCGGACGGCTTCTGCTGTTCTTCGTCACGCTTGTGGTCATCGCGCTGATGTTCTGGAATTTCATTCGCTGGATTGATCTGCTGCGCGTCTTCGGCCGCTTTTCGGACCTTCTGCCGCGCGTGGAGAAGGCGACCGCCGAAGCGCTCGAGGAGCGGCTCGAATCGCCATACCTCGGATGTAACCCCTTAATCGAGTCTCCGCCCGAGAGCGCAACGCCGATCCATGCGGAGCGGCCGGGCTATGTCCTGCACATGGATCTCACGGCCGCGCAGGAAGCGGCGGAAGAGACAGGCGCGACCGTGTGGATAGAGGTGAACCCCGGCTCCTTCGCGCATCGCACCAAGCCCCTGTGTTTCGTCGCATGTCCGAACATTGAGCAAGAGCGGCTCAAGGAGCTGACGGAGACTCTGCGAGGCGCTTTTTCCGTCGGCGACAATCGAACCTTCGAGCAGGATCCCCGGTTTGGCCTGATCGTGCTCAGCGAAATCGCTTCGCGCGCGCTCTCGCCGGCGATCAATGATCCCGGCACGGCGATCGACGTGCTCACGCGCGGCGCGCGCCTGCTCGCGCTGTGGGAGACCCGCAGCGCGGCGGAAGTGACCTTCCCCAACATCTATCTGCCGCCCCTCGACATCTGCGACATGTTCGAGGATTTCTTTCGGCCCATCGCGCGCGACGGCGCCGCCTTGGTCGAAGTGCAGATCTGGCTGCAGAAAATTCTGCTCGGTCTGGCGCGCGATGATGAGACGACCTTCGGCAAGGCCGCCCTCCGCCAGTCCGCGGACGCCCTGGCGCGCGCCGAAGCAAAACTGACCCTCGAATCGGAAAAGCAGCAGATACGCGCGCTCGCTGCACAGATCGACGAGGCCGCCCGCTTCGTCGAGGCGCCGACGATCTGACCGGCTCAGCGAATGTCGATCTCGGTTTCGACGACGTGGTTGAGCGGCGTGCCTTCGGCCGTCAGCGCCATGCGCAGCTTCAAACGGCCGTTATCGTCCTTGTGCTCGCGCACGATGCGCTCGATCTCGCGTTGCGAGGTGACGCCCACCTCCTTGAGGAACTTTCGAACGGCCATATTGAAAGCGTCTTCGTCCATCGTGCGGCTCCCTTCGCCGACCAATTTATATAGTGCAATGCCCGAATGCGTCATGCCCGCGCTTGGCGCGAGCATCCACGCCAGGACTGTGCGGCGGCTTTCGTGGATGGCCGGGACAAGCCCGGCCATGACGCGCGAGAGAGCAAAAAAGTCACCCCGCCTTCGCCACTTCACGCTGCGCGAAGCCCAGACGGATGTTCAGCTCGTACAGCAGCTTCTCCGCCGCCAGCGGAATATTGGTGCCGGGCGGAAAGATCGCCGCCGCGCCAGAATCATACAGCGCCTGGAAATCATCGGGCGGGATGACGCCGCCAACGACCATCATGATGTCGCCGCGCCCGGCGCGCTTGAGCGCGTCGCGCAGTTCCGGCGTCAGAGTCAGATGGCCGGCAGTCATGGTCGAGACGCCGACGATATGCACGTCGGCTTCCGCCGCTTTCCTGGCGACTTCATCGGGCGTCGCGAAGAGATCGCCGATGACGACGTCGAAGCCCATGTCGGCGAAGGCCGAGGCGATGACTTTCTGGCCGCGATCGTGGCCGTCCTGACCCATCTTGGCGACGAGGATACGGGGCTTGCGGCCGACATTTTCCTCAAAGTCGCGCGTCATGCCGATGACGCGGCCAAGATGAACGCTCTCCTTGCCGGCTTCCTTCGCATAGACTCCCGAAATCACATTGGCCTTGGGCTGATGCCGGGAGAATACTTTTTCGAGCGCGAAAGAGATCTCGCCGACGCTGGCCTTCGCCCGCGCCGCCTTGACCGCGAGATCGAGAAGATTGGCGCCCGATGTGGCGCCGTCGGTCAGCGCGTCGAGCGCCGCCTGCGTCTTCGCTTCGTCGCGCTCTTCACGCAGCCGCTTAAGCTTGTCGAGCTGCGCGGCGCGCACGGCGGCGTTGTCGACCTTAAGCACATTGGGCTTGGCGTCGTTCACCGGCTGATATTTGTTCACGCCGACGACGACCTGCGTGCCGCTGTCGATGCGCGCCTGCGTCTTCGCAGCCGCCTCTTCGATGCGCTGCTTGGGCACGCCCGCGGCGATCGCCTTGGCCATGCCGCCGAGCGTCTCGATTTCCTCGATATGCTTCCAGGCCCCCTTGGCGAGCTCCGCGGTCAGGCGCTCGACATAGTAAGAGCCGCCCCAGGGATCGATGATACGCGTTGTGCCGCTCTCCTCTTGCAGCACGATCTGCGTGTTGCGCGCGATGCGGGCGGAAAAGTCGGTCGGCAAAGCGAGCGCTTCGTCGAGCGCATTGGTGTGCAGCGACTGCGTATGCCCTTGAGTCGCCGCCATCGCCTCGACGCAGGTGCGGATGGCGTTGACGTAAACGTCCTGCGCCGTCAGCGACCAGCCGGAGGTCTGGCAGTGCGTGCGCAGCGTCATGCTCTTTTCGGACTTCGCCCCGAGATCCTTCATCAATCGCGCCCAGAGCAGGCGCGCGGCGCGCAGCTTCGCGACCTCCATGAAGAAATTCATGCCGATGGCGAAGAAGAAGGAAAGACGCGGCGCAAAGGCGTCGATGTCGAGGCCGGCCGCGACGCCGGCGCGCACATATTCGACGCCGTCGGCGAGCGTGTAGCCCAATTCGAGATCGGCCGAGGCGCCCGCCTCCTGCATGTGATAGCCGGAGATCGAGATCGAGTTGAACTTCG
>JALHNR010000286.1 GCA_022843525.1 Methylocystis sp.
ATTTCGATGGCGTCGCTCTTCGCCGCGTTCGTACTGGCATGCGCGCCCGCGCTCGCCGCGGAGCGCGTCACGGTCGATAATTTCAATCGGGCGGAAACCGACTATTACATGCAGTCGAGGGCTGACGCCGGCTGCTTCGCGAAGCTCTGCAGCGAACGCGGACCGATGCCGGTCGACAAGCAAGCCGTCATTCGCCTCAATCGCGATACGCCGTATAGCAGCGGCGTATTCGACCTGACCTCGCCGGTGACGATCGTTCTGCCTGACGTGGGCAAGCGCTATCAGTCACTCGTCGTCATCAACGAGGATCATTACATCAAGCTCGTCGCCTACAAGCCGGGCCGCTACAAGCTCACCCGCGACAAGATCGGCACGCGATACGCCGTCGTCATCGTTCGCACCTTCATGGATCCCAATGATCCGGCCGACATGGCCGCCGGCCACAAGGCGCAGGACGAGATCAAAGTCATCCAGGCCAGCCCCGGCAAACTTCAACTGCCGGATTGGGATCAGGCCCAGCGCGAGAAGCTGCATGACGCGCTGCTGGCGCTCACGCCCTTCGTCGGCGACAGCCGTCGCGGCTTCGGCGACGAGAAGGAAGTCGATCCGGTGCGCCATCTCATCATGACGGCGGCCGGCTGGGGCGGCAATCGCGAGCAGGATGCGCTCTATTTGAACGTCACCCCGAAAGAGAATGATGGCAAGACGCCGTATACGCTGACCGTCGGAGACGTGCCGGTCGAGGGTTTCTGGTCGGTCACCGTCTACAACGCCAAAGGATTTTACGAGGCGCCGGAAAATGCGATCTCGGTGAACGATATAACCGCACGCAAGGACAAGGATGGGAAAGTCACGATTCATTTCGGCGGCGATCCCAACGCGCCGAACTATCTGCGCATCATGCCGGGGTGGAATTACACCGTCCGCCTCTACAGGCCGCGCGCGGAAGCGCTGAACGGCAAGTGGAAGTTTCCCGAGGCGACGGTCAGCAAATAGCGGGTTTCTGAACTTGGACGTCAAAGCGGAGCGAATTCATGCGTAAGGCATTTCTTTTAGCCGCGCTTTTCGCGCTCTCGCTCGTGACGTCTGTCGCCGCAGAAGAGATCGGCGCATCGAGCGCGAAATTCTGGTCGGTACCGCAGGTCGACGCGCTGCCTTACGACGCGCATAGCCGGCTGATCCGCCACGGGCGCGATCTCATCACCGCGACCTATTCTCATATCGGGCCGGACATGCCGGACCCCGCGCAGCGCTTCGCCGGCAACAATCTCGCCTGCGGCAATTGCCATCTCGACGCCGGCGTGAAGAAATTCGGTCTGCCGATTTTTGGCCTCGCCGAGGATTTCCCCGCCTATAGCGCACGCATTGGCGCGCAGATCACGCTGCAGGAGCGCATCAATTCCTGCATGACGCGCAGCATGAACGGACGCCCTTTGCCGGTTTCGTCCGCGCCGATGCGCGCCATCGTCGCCTATATTCAGTTTCTCTCGTCCGGCGTGCGCAAGGGCGAGAAGCTCTCCGGTCTCGGCGCGGGGACGATGCCGGAACTCGACCGCGCCGCGGATCCCGCGCGCGGGCACGACATCTATCAGGCGCGCTGCATCGGCTGCCACAACGTCGACGGCGCCGGCGTGCAGAACAGCCTGCCCGGGCATGGCGCGGGCTACGCCTTTCCGCCGCTGTGGGGATCGGACAGTTTCAACGACGGCGCCGGCATGGCGCGGCTGATCACGGCGGCGAACTTCATCCATTCCAACATGCCGGACGGCGTCGATTATCTGCATCCGCGGCTCTCCCCAGAAGAGGCCTGGGACGTCGCGGCGCTGATGGTCTCAAAGCCGAGGCCGCACCGCGCCGGGCTGGAAAAGGATTTTCCCGACCTTCTGCAAAAGCCGATCGACGCGCCTTACGGCCCCTATGCCGACGGCTTTTCGGAAGAGCAGCACAAATACGGGCCTTACGGCCCGATCCGCGCGAAGCTGCAGGAGATTGAGAAGCAGCAGGGGGAGGTAAGGAATCCAAACAGCGCACGGTGAGCTTAATTTCACCCCACCCCGGCGCTGCGCGCCGACCCTCCCCCTCGCAGGGGAGGGTGTGGGCCGCCGATCTACCCTCCCCTCACAGGGAAGGGTCGCGCCGAAGGCGCGGGGTGGGGTGGAGGAACTCAGTCGCTCCCGTTGAAAGCGACCGCCGCCCGCGTTACACAAGGGAGCGCGCGGGCGTAGTTCAGAGGTAGAACGTCAGCTTCCCAAGCTGAATGTCGTGGGTTCGATTCCCATCGCCCGCTCCAATCCACCGCGCTGCAAAAAAAGATTCCGCCGTTCGCCGCGGTTGAGCATCGTCGCCAAAAGTGCGAAGCGGATGGCGATTGAATCGCGCTCGACCGAAAGCGACTATGCCGCACGCCGCCCATGCTCACGCTCCCGCCGCCCCGCTCAGCGCCCATAAATCCGGGCCGCTGTCGGGCCGCGTGCGCCCGCCGGGCGACAAATCCGTCTCGCATCGCGCGCTGATCTTCGGCCTGCTCGCCATCGGCGAGACGAAGATCGAAGGGCTTCTCGAAGGCGAGGACGTGCTGCGCACCGCGCAGGCCTGCCGCCAGCTTGGCGCGAAGATCCTGCGCCATGCGGACGGGCGCTGGAGCGTCTGGGGCGCCGGGCTCGGCTCGTTGCTGCAGCCGACCGAGACCCTTGATTTCGGCAATGCCGGCACCGGCTCGCGGCTGATGATGGGCGTCGTCGCTGGCCACCCGATCCTCGCGCGCTTCGACGGCGACGCCTCGCTGCGGAAACGCCCGATGAAGCGCATTCTCGATCCCCTGGCGCTGCAGGGCGCCCAGGTTCTGGAACAGGCCGAGGGCGGCCGCCTGCCGCTGGTGCTGCAGGGATCGAGCGAGCCGCTGCCGGTCGAATACAAGACGCCCGTCGCCTCGGCGCAGATCAAATCCGCGGTGCTGCTCTGCGGGCTGAATTCGCCGGGGCAGACGACGGTGATCGAGGCCGAGGCGTCGCGCGATCACACCGAAAAAATGCTCGCGCATTTTGGCGCGACGGTCGTGAGCGAGCCTTACGGCCCGCATGGCCGCAAGATTACGCTCGAAGGGCGCCCGGAAATGGTCGCGCGCGAGGTGCGGGTTCCCGCCGATCCGTCATCCGCCGCCTTTCCGCTCGTCGCCGCGCTGATCGTCGAGGGCTCGGATATTGTCATCGAAGGGGCGATGACCAATCCGCTGCGCAGCGGTCTGTTGACGACGCTGCAGGAAATGGGCGCCGATATCGCGCTGGAGAACAGGCGCGAGGAGGGCGGCGAAGAGGTCGCCGACATGCGCGCGCGCTTCTCGCATCTTAAGGGCGTCGATGTGCCGGCGGAACGGGCGCCATCGATGATCGATGAATATCCGATCCTCGCCGTCGCGGCCTCTTTCGCGAATGGCGAGACTCGCATGCGCGGGCTCTCCGAATTGCGGGTGAAGGAATCGGATCGGCTTGAGGCGGTCGCCGCCGGGCTTAAGGCCAATGGCATCGACTGCGAGATCGTTGGCGACGATCTTATCGTGCGCGGCGGCAGGGTCGCCGGCGGCGGCATGGTCGAGACGCATCTCGATCATCGCATCGCCATGAGCTTTCTGGTCATGGGTCTCGCCGCTGAGAAGAAAGTCACGGTAGATGACGAGACGATGATCGCGACGAGCTTTCCGGCGTTTCGACCGCTCATGGAGCGACTCGGAGCGCGCTTCTCGTGAGCTTTGTCATCGGGATCGACGGCCCCGCAGCGTCGGGGAAGGGCACGCTGGCGCGACGTCTTGCGGCGCATTACGGCCTGCCGCATCTCGACACCGGCTTGCTCTACCGCGCGACGGCCTGCGCGCTGCTGGAGGAGGGGCTGCCGCTCGACGACGTCGAAGCCGCGGTCGCCGCCGCGCGCAGCCTGTCGCTTACTGACTTCGACGAACAGCGGTTGCGCGCCCGCGACATGGGCGAGGCGGCGTCCGTCGTCGCCGCCATGCCGGCGGTGCGCGCGGCGCTCATCGACATGCAGCGGGGTTTCGCGGCGCGGCCAGAAGGCGCCGTCCTCGACGGTCGCGACATCGGCACGGTGATCTGCCCCAACGCGAAGGTGAAGATTTTCGTCACCGCTGCGCCGGAGACGCGCGCCACCCGCCGCGCTCTGGAGTTTGCGCGCGCCGGCGAAGACGCCGACTACGCCGCCATTCTCGAAGATGTGAAGAAGCGCGACGCCCGCGACAGCGCGCGCACCGCCGCGCCCCTAAAGGCGGCCGCTGATGCGGTGACGCTCGACACGAGCGACCTCGACATCGAGGAGGCTTTCGCGGCCGCGCTCGCAATCGTCGAGGCGCGGCGCTGAACTGTAATTACAACTCGGACTGTTCGAGTTCGAGCGGCGGGCGCCAAATTTTTGGCTGCGCCGCCAGCAGCGCGACAATCTGGGATTGCCTATTCGAGCCGGTTTTCGCGAACACCGATTTCACCTGGCTGCGGACGGTGCTCAACTTCACCTTGTGATGTTTCGCGATCTGATCGAGCGTCAGTCCCTCGGCGAGACTCCCTGCGACGCGCGCCTCGGTCGGCGTCAGATCGAAGAGGCTTTGCACCAGCGCCGCATCCAACGCCGCTGGCCGCGTAAGATGCGTGATCGTCAGCACGCCCAATCCGCCGCCAAAGAGATCGCGCGCACTGCCGGTGACGGGGATCAGATGCATCACCGCCGGTCGCTCGCCATTTCCCTTTAAGGGAAAGGACCGCACACATGTTGCAGCAGGATTGCCGAGATCGGCGATCGCGCCCCGCAACAATTTGTCGGCGGCGGGCTCGATGAGCGCGATGCGGTCGCGCGGCATCCAGACATGATGCGAGGAGAGATCTTCGATCAGCCCATTGGCCGCAAGCACACGACCGTCGACGTCCAGTATCGCCGCCGGAATGCCGAGGGTCGCGAGCGCCTCGGTCGCCGAGCGTAATCTCTCAAGTCGCCAACGGGCGGCGAGCAGACCGGCGCGGGCGAGATGCGGGCGCAGCGCGTCGAGGCGGTCCAGTTCCGCGGGGCCGAAAGGCGGTTCTCCCTTTCGCCGCTTGACCTGAAACATCACGAGATCGCCACTGAGCATAGGCGCCGTGGTCGCCGCGCAATGATGAATGCCGTTGGGCGCGCACCATTCCTTGATGACCGGCTCCTCCGCATATTCCTCTTCGCTAAAGCCTTCCTGATCGGAGACGAAGCCGGCGCGATTGAAGGCGAGCAGCTTGCCGAGCACCTGACTCCGCTGAAGACCGCCGCTGCTGAAGAATGCGTCCGCTCCTTTTTCGAGAGCGCCTGAGCAGCGCCAGCCGAGCCATGCGTCCGCCCGACGGGCGATGAGGACGCCGCCGGCGGCTTCCGCAACCTTGCTAATGTCATGCATGATGCGTGGCCAGCAATCAGGATCGGCGGCGGCTTCGTAGATGTCGTCAACGAGAGATTCGAAATCTGGCATGCCTAAATCCAATGGCTTAAAGACTGCAATCGAATCATTTTGAAGCAAGCCTCGGCGCTCGTCCACTGGCGCTCGAATGCCTGCAGTCGATCCGCCGGCGAGTCAGACGCCGCCCGCCCAGTAGGCTGATGACGTCCAAGGAACACCGCGTATTCCGCTTTGCGCCGTCGCCGAACGGCTATCTGCATCTTGGCCACGCCTATTCGGCGCTTTTGAATTTCGATCTGGCGCGCGAGTGCGGCGGGCGCTTGCTGATGCGCATCGAGGACATTGATACGCGCCGCGCGCGACCTGAGTTCGAGGCGGCGATCTATGAAGATCTCGCCTGGCTCAGGCTCGATTGGGAGGCGCCCGTGCGGCGCCAGTCCGAACATTTCGACGATTATGCGCGGGCGCTCGAGCGCCTGGACGCGATGGGGCTCATTTACGCCTGCGACTGCAAGCGCTCCGACGTCGCGCGGATTGCGGCTGGCAAGCCGGGCTGGCCGCGCGACCCGGACGGCTCGCCGCTCTATCCGGGTACGTGTCGCGTTAAGCCGCGCCGTACGGCGCGCGAGGTTC
>JALHNR010000287.1 GCA_022843525.1 Methylocystis sp.
TCGCCGACGCGCCGCCGCTTGTCGCGCCGAACGGACAGTGGAGCAGCCAGCCGTTCGATCTCCCGGACCTCTCCGGCGCTGACGTCGATCTTCATCTCGCCGTCGGCCACGCCAGGCTCGGCCGGCTCAAGGTCGAAGACGCCGCCATCGAAGTCACGTTGCGCGACGGCGCCGCGGAATTCGCGATAACGCAGGCGCACGCCTATCGCGGCGGACTCAAGTTTCGGGCTTCCATCGCGCCTTCGCCCGACGGGCTGGCGCTGCGCGCCAATGCGCAGACGACGGCGGTCGAAGCGGGCCCGCTGCTCTGGGACGCTTTTGGAAAACCCGTTCTGGCGGGAGCGCTCAACGCGTCTCTCGCGGTCGACGGCGTCGGCGACCGGATGGCGACGCTGATGCAAAGCCTAAACGGGCGCGCCAGCGTCGCTCTCATCGATGGGGAGATCTCGGGCGTCGATCTCGAGAAAGCGCTGCGCCGACTGGAGACGCGGCCTCTATCGAGCGCCGTCGACATCCGCTCGGGCCGCTCGACGCTCGACGCCGCCAGCGCCACGGTAAAGATAGAGAACGGCGTCGCCGATATCGCCGAGGGCGTCGCGCGCGGACCCGGCTTTTCGCTTGCCTTTGGCGGCTCTGCCAGCCTGCCGGAGCGCCGTCTCGCGATCAGAGCCGTCGCGCGCGAAGCCGACAGCGCCGGACAGACCGCCGACTCTGCGCCAGCCATCGCGCTCGACCTCGCCGGCCCCTGGGACCAATTGGCGTTGGGGCTGGACGCGCAAGCCTTCATTCGCCGCTCCGACGCGGCCGCGCCGCTGCTGCCGCGACTGGATCCGCCGCCACCGGAAGGGCCGGCGGCGAGATGATGCGAGACGGTTAGACGTCCTCCAGCTGCGTCTCGTGCAGCAGCCTTGTTAGTTCGTCAGGAATATCGAGATAGCGGAAGCGGCGAAGCTCGAAACCAACCTCCACGACGCCCCAGGGCGGCGCGTAGGTCCTCCAGGGCGAAACTTCCCCAAGAATAACGACGTGACCACCATCGATGCCGCGGGCGATCCGCGCGACCGTGTAAATCCCGCCACGGGCCAAGCCCTCGCAACGGCCATAGGGGCCCGCAGTCGCGTCTACGCAAACCACCTCGGCGCCGGGAGGCGTTTCAGGACTAATCATCTGGCGACCTCGTTCTGCGGCGCGATGAACGCGCGCTCCTAAAATTAATTATGGAGCGCGCGTCGGCCGACGAAAGAGCCGACGCGCCGCATAGCGATCACCAGACTTTCAAAAAGCCTAAAAAGCCTCGCTTCAGCTTCTTGCGGTCAAGCGCGCTGAGTTCGTCATAGACGCGGCGCGCCGACGCCCGCAATTCCAGAAGCTCGTCATCCGAGACGTCGAAATCAAGAACCGCGGATTTCAACTCGCGGCGCGCCTGGTCCAGCCGCGCCTGCGCATCCGCAATCAACGCATTCAGCATCATTACCCTCTTCGATGTGATGTCGCCCAACTATACCGCAACTGCGAAGAAAACGAACCCAAATGCAGCGCGTATTGGCCGCGCGGTCAGCTTCTTCTGCGGTATCGTCAAGCGCGCGCCTTCAAATTGACGGCGCCAATTTCTCGCGTGAGAAAGGCGAGGCCTCGGAGGGAATCGAACCCCCGTACAAGGATTTGCAGTCCTCTGCGTAGCCACTCCGCCACGAGGCCTTAGCACGGCGTGCGCCGCGTGCGACCGCTCATACAGGAGGGCGTGATGGCGAGCAAGCGCCCCTCGCGGAACCAAATGGAGCGGTCGGGCTTTCTACCCGATGACCGACTATCCGATCGTTCTTTTGCTCGCATTGCTGCCGACGCTCGGCAATTTCGCCGGCGGCGTCGTGGCTGAACTCGTCGAAACCTCTCCGCGCATGCTGAGCCGCGCGCTGCATGTCGCGGCAGGCGTCGTGAGCGCGGTCGTCGCCGTCGAGCTGATGCCGACCGCCCTCTCCGGCGGCGCTTCGATCTGGGCGATTGTGCTGGCGCTGCTGGCTGGAGGCGGCTTCTACATGCTTCTGGAAATGTCGGTCGACAGACTGGTCGGCGGCGACAGGGCCGACGCCTCGATGGTCTATGCCGCGGTCGGCGTCGATCTCTTCGCCGACGGACTCATGATCGGCGTCGGCTCGGTCGTGTCCTTTAGCCTAGCTTTAATCCTGGCTGTGGGTCAGTTGCTCGCCGACTTCCCCGAGGGCTTCGCCGCCATCGCCAATTTGAGGAGCAACGGCGTGAGGCGGTTCTGGTGTCTGACGCTCGCCGGGTCCTTCATCGTCTTCTGTCTTCTCGGCGCGACAATCGGCTACTGGCTCCTGCGCGGCCAAAGCGAGGCGCTGAAACTGTCGGCCTTGGCCTTTACCGCAGGAATTCTGCAAATCGCGGCGGTCGAGGACCTGATGAAAGAGGCTCACGAGGCTGCCGAGGACACGCGCTGGTCTTCGATTTTTTTCATCGGAGGCTTTGCGCTTTTTACGGCGCTCACCGGTTATTTCGACCATTGAGCGGCGCGGCGCCGGCTTCCCCCTCGGGGTGGCCAATTTGACAGCGGGCGCCCATTTTGACCATCTTCCGCCGCTCGCGCCGAGCCGGCGCACCTTGGAATTGTCGCGAAATGAATGTCGTCATCGTCGAATCAGCGGCCAAAGCGCAGACGATCAACAAATATTTAGGCAAGAATTTCAATGTGTTGGCCTGCTACGGCCATGTTCGCGACCTTCCCGCCAAGGACGGATCGGTCGACCCCGACCAGGATTTTCTCATGGTCTGGGAAATGGACGCCAAGGGCGCAAAGCGCGTCGCCGCCATCGCCGAGGCGGTGAAGGGCGCCGACAAAGTCATCCTGGCGACCGACCCCGACCGCGAGGGCGAGGCCATCTCCTGGCACTTGCTCGACATTTTGAACAAGAAGCGCGTGCTCAAGGATAAGAAGATCGAGCGCGTCGTCTTCAATGCGGTCACCAAGGCGGCGATCCAAGAGGCGATGGCGCATCCGCGCGAAATCGATCAGGCGCTGGTCGACGCCTACCTCGCCCGCCGCGCGCTCGACTATCTCGTGGGCTTCACCCTGTCGCCAGTGCTGTGGCGCAAGCTCCCCGGCGCCCGTTCGGCCGGCCGCGTGCAATCTGTCGCGCTTCGCCTCGTCTGCGACCGCGAACTCGAGATCGAGAAATTCGTCGCACGCGAATATTGGTCGCTCGTCGCTCATCTGACGACCAAGGCGGGCGAACCCTTCACGGCGCGCCTCGTCGGCGCCGACGGCAAGAAGATTTCGCGGCTCGACATCGGCGCGGGTCAGGAGGCCGAGGACTTCAAGAAGGCGCTGGATACCGCCGCCTTCGTGGTGCGCTCGGTCGAAGCGAAGCCGGTGAAGCGCCACCCTTACGCGCCCTTCACGACCTCCACCCTGCAGCAGGAGGCCTCGCGAAAACTGGGGCTCGCGCCGGCGATCACGATGCGCATCGCCCAGCGGCTCTATGAAGGCGTCGACATCGGCGGCGAGACGGCCGGTCTCATTACTTATATGCGAACCGACGGCGTCGACATGGCGCCCGAGGCGGTGGCCAGCGTGCGCGGCGTGATCGGACGGGAATATGGCGAGCGCTTCGTTCCCAAGGTTCCGCGTAAATATACGACGAAGGCCAAAAACGCGCAGGAAGCCCACGAGGCGATCCGCCCGACAGATCCCGCGCGATTGCCCAAGGAAGTGGCCAAATATCTCGAACCCGAGCAGGCCAAGCTCTATGAGCTGATCTGGACGCGCACCATCGCCAGCCAGATGGAGTCGGCCGAGATGGAGCGAACCACCGTCGACATCGACGCCAAAGCCGGCGCTCGCGCGCTTGAGCTGCGCGCGACGGGTCAGGTCGTTCGTTTCCCGGGCTTCCTTGAGCTCTATCAGGAAGGCCGCGACGACGGCGAGGACGAGGACGGCGGTCGCCTGCCGGCGATGGCGCAGGGCGAGCCATGCGCGCGCGAAAAAATCGACGCCACCCAGCATTTCACCGAGCCGCCGCCGCGCTTCACCGAAGCGACGCTTGTCAAGCGCATGGAGGAGCTCGGCATCGGGCGCCCTTCGACCTACGCCTCGACGCTCGCCGTGCTGCGCGACCGCGACTATGTGCGGATCGATAAGAAGCGCCTCGTGCCCGAGGACAAGGGGCGCCTCGTCGTCGCCTTCCTCGAAAGCTTCTTCTCGCGCTACGTCGAGTTCGACTTCACCGCCGACCTCGAAGAAAAGCTCGATCTCGTCTCCAATAATGAGATCGACTGGAAACAGGTGCTGCGGGACTTCTGGAAAGATTTCTCGGCGGCCGTCGACGGCACCAAGGATCTGCGCGTCAGCGAGGTGCTCGACAGCCTCAACGAGCTGCTGGGTCCGCATGTCTTCCCCTCAAAGGAGGACGGAAGCGATCCGCGGCTCTGCCCGGCCTGCAACAGTGGTCAGCTCTCGCTGAAAGTCGGCAAATTCGGCGCCTTCGTCGGCTGCTCCAACTATCCCGAATGCCGCTACACGCGAACCCTGTCGCCGCCGACGGGCGACGCCGCCGACGCGGCGAGGCCGGGCGTGAAGGTCCTGGGCGTCAATCCCGAGACCGGCGCGGAGGTTACGCTGCGGGATGGCCGCTTCGGCGCCTATGTGCAGGAAGGCGAGCAGGAAGAAGGCGGCGAAAAGCCCAAACGCGCGTCGCTCCCCAAGAACATCAGGCCTGACGATCTGACGCTGATGCAGGCTATCGCCCTGCTCGCGCTGCCGCGCGAAGTCGCGAAACATCCAACGAGCGGCGATCCGATCGTCGCCGGCATCGGGCGCTTCGGGCCCTATGTTCAGCATGGCAAGACCTACGCCAATATCGGCCGCGACGACGACGTGCTGAGCATTGGCGCCAACCGCGCCATCGATCTCATCGTGCAGAAGGAGTCAGGCGGCGGGGGCTCCCGTTTCTCGCGCGGCCCGGCGGAGCCGGCGCGCGTGCTGGGCGATCACCCGCAGGGCGGATCGGTGACCGTCAAGGCTGGCCGTTTCGGTCCTTATGTGAACTGGGGCAAGATCAACGCGACGATCCCGCGCGCCATCGATCAGGCGTCGCTGACGCTCGAACAGGCGCTCGAGCTTCTCGCCGAGAAGGCTGCCGGCGGCGCGACGGGCGGCGGGGGACGCTTGCTCGGCGAGCATCCCGAGGGCGGCAAGGTCACGGTGCGCCCCGGCCGCTTTGGCGCTTACGTCAACTGGGGCAAGATCAACGCGACGCTGGCCAAGGGCGCTTCGGCCGAGGACGTGACTCTCGAAGAGGCCCTGCAACTGATCGAAGCCAAGGGCGGCGCGCCGAAGAAATCGGCGAAAAAAGCGCCGGCCAAGAAAGCAGCCGGTAAGAAAACGCCGACCAACGCCAAGAAGAAAATCGAAGACAGCGATGAGGCGCCATTCGACGAGTCCCAGCCGGTAAAGGTCGCCGGGACGGTCGCAAAGAAACCTGCGGCCAAGAAGGCGCCCGCCAAAAAGCTGGCGACGAAAAAAGCTGCGGCGAAGTAGAGGAACGCGCTCTCGAATTCGCCGAGCTTGAAGCAGCGTTTCAACTTTGCCGCCGGCGTCCTATATGTGTGATGCCGAGTTCGGTTGAAGCGCACGCCCGCCGCGGCGAACGGCGATTTTATTGCCTCTTTTGAGCGAGCCCTTGGCGAAAGACGAAGCGAAACACTCGGCAAAGCACGCGGCGAAACACGCGCCCTCCCGCGAAGACATCCTCGCCTTCATCTCCCGCGAAACCGAGGCGGGCGGCCCGCGCAAGATCGGCGTGCGCGAAATCGCCCGCGCCTTCGGCGTCGTCGGGGACGACCGGATCGCCCTCAAGCGCCTGCTCGCCGAGATGGCGGACGAAGGCCTCCTCGAAAAGCGCGGCAAGCGCGTGAACCGCAAGGGGACGCTGCCGCCGGTGGCGCTCGTCGACATCATCGCGCGCGACCGCGACGGCGAGATGGTCGCCGCGCCGGTCGAATGGGACGAGGACGAGCTGGGGCCGGCGCC
>JALHNR010000288.1 GCA_022843525.1 Methylocystis sp.
CGACGATCGAGCCGGCCAAGCGCTTCTATCAGGTGCGGCGCATGTCGCGCTCGGAGGCCGGCATCGTCACGATCGGCCTTGGCCAGGTTTATGCGGCGATCGGCGAGTCGCATGAGGATGGGACGATCGACGCGCGGCTGTATTGGAAGCCGCTGGTGACGCTGATCTGGATCGGTGCGCTGATCATGGCGTTCGGCGGCGCGCTGTCGCTCGCCGACCGGCGCCTGCGTATCGGCGTCGCCCGCCGCGCCGCGGCTCCGGCCCTGGAGCCGGCGGAATGAGCGTCGATCTTTGTTTCGGCCAATCCCCCAAGCCCCTCACCTTACCTCTCCCCGTTTTCACGGGGAGAGGGGTCATCAGCGCATCGCGTATGCGATCGGCCTTGCGGCGCGGCGCCGGCCGCCTCCTCTCCCCGCTCGCGGGGAGAGGTGAAGTGAGGGGCAGGGGGTTTTGCCTTCGACTCGCCGCGTTACTCTTTCTCCTTTTTCCCCTGTCCGCTCACGCCGTCACACCCGGCGAAAGGCTTGCCGATCCGGCGCTCGAAGCGCGGGCGCGGGCGATCACCACGGAGCTGCGCTGCCTCGTCTGTCAGAACCAGTCGATTGACGATTCCGACGCCTCGCTCGCCAAGGATTTGCGCGTGCTCGTGCGCGAGAAGCTCAAGGAAGGGCTGAGCGACGCGCAGGTGCGCGAATTCGTCCATGCCCGCTATGGCGATTTCGTGCTGCTGCGCCCGCCGGTGAAGCCCGGCACGCTGCTGCTCTGGGCCGCGCCGCTGATCGCGCTGCTCGCCGGCGCCGCCGCCATCTGGATGGCGGCGCGGCGACGGGCAGGCTTCTCCGCCGCGCCCGCCAAAGCGCTCAGTGAAGAAGAGCGCGCGCGACTGAAAACCCTGGGCGTTTCGGACTTGGAAACCCCCAAGGAAACTTCCAAGAGCTAAACCTTAAGAGCTAGACCCCTATCCAACGCACGCCCGCTGGACTATAGGGGCGGTACAGTTCCCGCCCCCCCGGCGCCTCTCAAGGAGCGGATCATGGCCCAGCATTACACGCCCCATTTCCACAATCAGCCCGGCGTCGCGCAGATCAGGATTGGGGCCAAGGAATTCATGTGCATCGGGGCGCTGCCGCCCTTCGACCATCCGCATGTCTATATCGACATGGGCGCGTCGAACGAGGCCGTCTGCCCCTATTGCTCGACGCATTACGTCTACGACGCGACGCTGCGCGGCGGCGCCGATCCGGCCGAATGCGTCTATCGCATCTCTGAAGACACCGCCGCCTGATAGAAGATCGCGGGTGAACGCGCCGATCGTCATCGCCGGCGCAGGCATTGGCGGCCTCGCCGCGGCCCTGTCGCTGGCGCGCGCCGGCAAGCGCACGCTGGTCCTCGAACGCGCTACTCGGATCGAAGAGGTCGGCGCGGGATTGCAGATCGCGCCGAACGCTGGGCGTATCATCGCCAGGCTCGGGCTCGAGCCGGCGCTCGCCGCCGTCGCTCTGGAGCCCGAGGCCATCAACATCCGCCGCGGGCGGGACGGCGCAGTTCTGGCGCGCCTTGATCTTTCCGCCGCGAGGACCCGCTGGGGCGCGCCGTTCCGGCTTTTCCACCGCGCCGATTTGCAGGGCGCGCTGCTGCAGGCGGCCCTGGACAATCCGCAGACTCATGTCCGCGCCGGCGCCCGCGTCGGCGATTTCGAAGCGACCGCCCGAGGCGTTCGCCTGCGCGTGCACACCCAGGACGGCGTCGAGGAAATCGAGGCGGCGGGCCTGATCGGCGCCGACGGCGTGCGCTCGAGCGTGCGCGGCCATCTCGTCCCGTCCGAGCGCGACGCGCCCGCCTATTCCGGCTGCGTCGCCTGGCGCGCGACGCTGCCCGCCGAGAGCGTTCCGGCGGCGCTGCGCGCGCGCGCGTCCAATCTTTGGCTGCTGCCGGGCGCTCATGTCGTGCACTATCCGCTGCGTGACGCATCGCTGATCAACGTCGTCGTCATCATCGAAGAGCCGCCGCAGGCGGAGGACGCCGCGTCAAGCCTGTCGATTGACGGCGCGGCGCTCGCGCGCCGACTCGCGCCGCGTAAAATCGCGGCGGAACTGCGCGAATTGATCGAAGCCGGCGCCTCCTGGCGCCACTGGCCGCTGTTCACGCGGCCTGCCCTGGAACGCTGGACGCAGGGACCGGTGACGCTCCTCGGCGACGCCGCGCATCCGATGGTCCCCTTTCTCGCGCAGGGCGCCGCCCAGGCGATCGAAGACACCGCCGCCTTGGGCGAAGCCTTCATGCGATTGGGCGCAACGGTCGAAACCGCCTTCGCCGCCTATGAGGGCGCAAGGCTTCCCCGCGCCAAGCAGGTCGTGCGCGCCTCGCGTCGCCAGGGCGGCTATTTCCATATGGGCGGACTGCCGGCCGCGGCGCGCAATCTTGCGATCCGGGCGCTCGGCGGAGGCGGCATGCTGGCGCGCAACGCCTGGCTCTATCGATAAGCGTTTTACTCCTGGTCCTTGTGTCGTCGTTTCTCAGTCAGAACGCGCTCAATTCTCGGATCGGGCGCAAGCCACATCAGCGCCACCAGCACGTAAATCGCGAGCGAGAGTCGCGGATCGATGAACGTCAGCCCGATGGCGAGAAGATAAAACAGCACCGAGATCTTGCCTTTGACGTCGACGCCGAGCGCGCGCGCGAGCGTCGACTCGGGTCCGTGCGTCTTCAGAAGCATTCGGCTGAGGATGAAATAGGCGATGGCCGGCGCCAGCAGCGCAGCGCCATAGACCGCGACCGTGGCTCCAGCAAAATGGTTCTCCGCCATCCAGGCGCTGGCGAAGGGAATGAGAGACAGCCAGAACAGCAAATGTACGTTGGCCCACAGCACCCGGCCAGTCACATGCGACGACGCCTGCAGCAGGTGATGGTGATTGTTCCAATAGATGGCGATATAGGCGAAGCTCAAAACATAGCTGAAAAACACCGGAGCAAGCTGCGCGAGCGCCGCAAAGTTCGCCTCATGCGGCGGCTTCAATTCGAGCACCATGATCGTGATGATGATCGCAATGACGCCGTCGCTGAAGGCTTCGAGCCGCTGCTTCTCCAAGATCCGCTCCAAGGCCGATTGTTCTTTCCGACGCTATACGCATTCGCTCGGGAATGCGCTCGCCCGCTTCCTACTCGGCAACTGGGCGTCAGCCGGTCTCGCAACGGTCCCATTCCTCGGCCCGCGCGTAAACCTCTGTGACGAATTTGCGCTTCCACGAAGGCGCGCCGCCACACGCGCTAAAAAAAATTTGCGCGCCGAGCGAGCGCGTTAACCGCCAGAGCGGTCGCATGTTAACTGGCGTTCCTCGAAGCTTAAGTGTGGTTGGCCGGAAGGGTCGGAAACGACACGCCTGGCAGGAAAAAAATTGATGCAGTTCAGTGTGATAGGAGATCGCTTCAAATTTTATGCATTCCCATAAGATGAAATTATACTTACCGACGATGCAGGAAAATCTGAACGCATTCGCGTAAAATCCGACAGAAATACTTTTCAGGACCGCAAAACAACAAAACTAACCTCGCCTCATGTCACGGAGGCGGGTTATGTTGGGCATCGTTAGCAAGGCGGTTGTGGCTCTCGGGATGGCGGGCGCGGCGCTTATCGCCGTCAATGCGAAAAGTTTCGCCGGACCCGAAACCGCGAGTTTCGCCTCGCTTGGCCCGGAAACGAGCGTGCCGTACGGCTGGGTGGACTTCTGCCAGCGCTACCGGGGCGAATGCCAGAACGACGAAACCGCGCCGCAGGAGATCGAACTCACCGCCGCCGTTTACCGCAAGATCGCGCGCATCAACGCCTGGGTGAATGAGAACATCGACCCGATCGCCGACGCCGATCACTGGGGCGCGGTCGATCAATGGGATTATCCCAGCGACGGGAAAGGCGACTGCGAGGATTTCGCGCTTCTAAAGCGCCGCATGCTGATCGAGGAAGGCTTTCCCCGGCAGGCGATGCTGCTCACGGTGGTGAAGGAGAAAAACGGCGACGGCCATTCCGTCCTGACTGTCAAGACCAACCGCGGCGAATTCGTGCTCGACAATCTTTCCAACGAGATGCGGCCCTGGACGCGCGCTCCCTATCGTTTCGTCAAGCGCCAGTCGCAGCAAAATCAGAACGCCTGGGTGGCGATCGGCCCGGCCACGAGCGCCCCGCTGTATGTGTCGCGGTAAGGGAGCTCAGCCGATCAGCGTCAGCCCGCTCGCGTAGCGTTGGCCGTTCTCCACATAATGTTTCGCCGAGTCGAGATGGCGCTCGCGCGCCGCTTCGTCGAGCGTGCGGATCGCCTTGGCGGGCGAGCCGACGATCAGCGAATAGTCGGGAAATTCCTTGCCCTCGGTGATCAGCGCATTGGCGCCGACGAGGCAGTTCGCGCCGATCTTCGCCCCATTGAGGATTGTCGCCCCCATGCCGATCAGCGTCGCTTCGCCGATGATGCAGCTATGCAGAATGACGCCATGGCCGATCGTGCAGTCCGGCCCGATGACGAGCGGAAAGCCCATGTCGGTGTGGAGAATGCTGTTTTCCTGAATATTGGTGCGGGCGCCGACCGTGATCCACTCATTGTCGCCGCGCAGCACGCAGCCGAACCAGACATTGGCGTCTTCCTCCAGCGCGACGCGGCCGATGATGTGCGCGCCCGGAGCCACGAAGAACCGGCCGGGAGCCGGAAGGCGCGGCGCGATTCCGTCGATCGTGTAAAGCGGCATGGGCGAAGCCTCCTAAAAAAGAGGCGCGACATTGGCATTTTCCCCCTTTTGCATGCAATGGCGCAGCGCCGAAGCCGGCGCGATCTCATTCGGAAGTCACGGAAATTTGGACTATAAGCGGACGGCGGGGTTTGATATTGCCCGCTGGCGCGCCGCCGGTGGGGATCTATCGCGCGAGAGCCGCTATCGGAGGACGCCCACTGAGCGCCATCATGTTGCGGGATCGGGTTCGGTTGGCAAGCGTTTCCGCGGCGCGGGCGGCGGGCGCCTTCGCGCGAGGCGCCGCCGCGCCCTATCACCTCATGAAGTCGATGGCGATCGCGCCGCCGGAGCGGCTGCGCATCGCGCCTCCCGACATCAGAACCACTGACTCGACCGTCGCCGACCAGATTTACGCCGGCTATTTCTCCTTCGAGGGGAAAACCGTGCAGGCGCGGGGCGTATCCCCTTTTACGGTCGCCGCGCCTTCCGAATGCTGGCGGCGCTCCCTAGCAGGCTTCTCCTGGCTGCGGCATTTGCAGGCCTCGGACAACAGGGTGGCGCTGGCCACGGCGCAGGAGCTTGTCGCGGATTTTCTTTCGCTTCCGAAAATTCCGGCCGACGATCCGGCGATGGAGCCTGCCGTCGTCGCGCGGCGCCTGCTGTCTTTCCTGTCGCAATCGCCGACGCTGCTCGACGGCGCCGACGCCGATTTTTATGACGCCTTCATGTTGGCGCTCGCGCGCAACGCCCGGCTGTTGTGGCGGGCGCTGGCCGGCGACGGGGCGCGCGGCGCCGATCGCGCCTTCTGCGCCATCGCGCTTGCGGAGTTCGCCGTTTGCGCGGACACCGGCCGCAAAATCGCCCCGCACGTGTCGCGCGCGCTCAGCGCGGAGCTCGACCGCCAGATCCTCATCGACGGCGGTCATGTGAGCCGCAATCCGCAGGTCGCGGTCGACCTGCTGCTCGATTTGTTGCCGCTGCGGCAGGTGATTGCGGCGCGCGGGCTGCAAACGCCGTCCGCCGTCCTGCGCGCCATCGACCGGATGATGCCGATGCTGCGGATGCTGCAGCATGGCGACGGCTCGCTGGCGCTGTTCAACGGCATGGGCGCGACTGCGCTGGACCGGCTGGCGAGCGCGCTCGCCCATGAGGACACGCGCGGCGCCCCGCCCGTTAACGCCCCATACGCCGGCTATCAGCGGATGGAGGCGGGCGACGCGCTCGTCCTCGTCGACGCCGGCGGGCCGCCGCCTTTCGAATTTTCCCTCTCGGCCCACGCCGGTTGCCTGTCTTTCGAATATTCGCTCGGGATCGAGCGGGTCGTCGTCA
>JALHNR010000289.1 GCA_022843525.1 Methylocystis sp.
CGAAAGGGCCGCCATGTCCGAAGCTCTGAGCCATGAAGACATCGTCGATCTGCTCGCGCTCGAGCCCAACGCGACGTGCGGCTTCGTCCGCATCACCTATACGAGCAAGCTGTCCTTCGGCGCGGACGCCTTGCCGTCCCCCTTCGCGCGCAGCGGGCCGGTGGGTTCAGCGCTCTACTTTTTGGTGACGCCGCACGCGCCGGTTCGGCTGCACCGGATTCGCAACGATCAGCTCTATCATTATTACCTCGGCGATCCGCTGGAGCTGTTCATGCTGCATGGCGACGGCTCAACCGAGCGCGCGATGGTCGGACCGGATCTGCGCGCCGGCCAGCGCGTCCAGTTGTTCATTCCCGGCGACACTTTTCACACGGCGCGGCTTCTGGGCGGCGGACGCTGGTTTTTTGGCGCCAGCACCGAATGGCCGGGCGTCACGCCGCAGGACGTCGAAATCGGCGATCTCGATCAACTGTCGTCGAAATATCCTGGCGTGGCGTCCGAAATCCGCTCAATCGCGGCGTCGGTCAACAACATACCGACGTAGGATCTACTTGCATTCCTGCACGGCGCGGGCGAGCGCGTCCGACAATCCCTTGAGCGAATAGCTGTCGGTGGTGCTTGTCCCTTTCGACGAAGCGGCCTTCACGATGAGCTTGGCGCCGCCGCGCATGGCGCCGACAAATTCTTTCTCCCGCGCCTGATCCTTCACCCAAGCGTTGGTTCCCTTGGTGATCAGTTCGTAGCTGTCGCCGTCGATATCGGCGACAGCGGCGGAGCCGTCCTTGGTCGGATAGCCCAGATTGATCGCGACCTCATTGTGGATATTTTCCGCCGGCCGCGTCGAGATAAAGATGTAGGCCGAGGCGTCTTTGAGCTTCGCTTTGGGCGTCCGCTCCTTGGGCTGCCCGAGCGCATAGCAGGTCCTGTTGCGACCGCTCTGAGCGGCGTAGGCGCCCCATTCCCCATAGTTGCCGAGTTGCTCAGGCTTGTCGGAGCCTTTGTCCGCCGGCTTCTCGGTTTTCTCGTTTTTCGCCGGCTTTCGCTTTTTGGCGTTTGCATCCTCGGCCGGGGCGTCTTCAGCGCCCGGCTTGGGTTTCGCTTCGGCAGTATCAAAAGCGAAGGCGATCGCCAGTCCGATGGCGGCGACAGCGACGAGAAGGCGGCAGCGCGTGCGAGAATCTCTAAGCATAGGCTCAGATTTTACCGGCGAGAGTGAGCGCAAACAAGAGCCGCAGCGTTCTCGCTCCCCCTGCTGGCGCAAGCTAGTCTTCTTTTCGAGCCGCCATCAGGTAATTGACGTCCGTATCGTGGCTTTTTCGCCAGCTTCTGGTCAGCGGCTGGAAGCTCATGCCGACACGATCGATCTCCCGCATGCCGCCTTGGCGCACCCATGACGAGAGTTCGTCCGGGCGGATAAATTTGTCATGATTATGGGTGCCTTTCGGCACCCAGCCGAGCACATATTCGGCGGCGACGATGGCCAGCAGATAGCTTTTCGTCGTCCGGTCAATCGTCGCCAGAAAGAGCAGCCCGCCGGGCTTCAGCAGCCGCCCCAGCATGGCGACGAATTCCCGGGGCCCTTCCACATGCTCGATGACTTCGAGCGCCGCCACAGCGTCGAACTGCTCGCCGGCCGCGGCGAGGTCTTCGGCGGTGATATTGCGGTAATCGATGTCCAGCCCGGACGTTTCGGCATGTCGTTTCGCAATGGCGATGTTGTTGGGCGCAGGGTCGACCCCGGTCACCTGAGCGCCGAGCTGCGCCAGCGACTCGCTCAATATGCCGCCGCCGCAGCCGATATCGGCGATGCGCACGCCCTCGAGCGGTCGGTCCGCCGGCGTGTTTAGCGCGCTGGCGTCATGTCGGATGAGCCGGCGCACGTGATCGCGGATATAGGCGACTCGAATGGGATTGATCTCGTGGAGAATCCCCATCTTGCCATTCTTGTCCCACCAGAGCTCGGCCAAGCGGTTGAAACGCGCGACGTCTTCGGGGTCGACGCTGGGGGAATGGGGAGCGGACTGTTGGGGCAAGAGGGAGCCTCGCGAAATTCTTGAGAAGTTAATTCCCCTGTCCTCGTCCCTCGAGACGCCGCCTGCGGCGGCTCCTCAGGATGAGGTCAGGGGAATGATGCGAAAGCTCCTCATCCTGAGGAGCGCGCGAAGCGCGCGTCTCGAAGGACGAGGAGCTTAAGCAAGATTCCTTGGCGCCGCTGCCGTTGACAGGTCCGCCGACGCGGACACATATAGCGCCGCTTCCCGCGAGACGCGAGCGCCTCGCCCATTTTCGGTCTTCATGTCACGCCTGGTTATGAAATTCGGCGGCACCTCGGTCGCCACTGTCGAACGCATCCACAATGTCGCGCGCCATGTGAAGCGCGAGGTGGATGCTGGGCGTGAGGTCGCTGTGGTGGTCTCGGCGATGGCCGGCAAGACCAATGAGCTTGTCGCCTGGTGCAGGGAGGCGGCGCCGCTTTGTGACCAGCGCGAATATGACGCCGTCGTCGCCTCGGGCGAACAGGTGACGGCCGGGCTTCTCGCGATGGCGCTGCAGAAGGCGGGGGTGTCCGCGCGCTCCTGGCTCGGCTGGCAGGCGCCGATCTACACCAACTCCACGCATGGCGCGGCGCGGATCGAATCAATCGACGGCTCGGGCATCATTCAAGGCTTCAGCCGCGGCGAAGTCGCCGTCATCGCCGGCTTTCAGGGCGTGCACCGTGAAACCGGGCGGATTACGACCCTCGGACGTGGCGGCTCGGACACGAGCGCCGTCGCCGTCGCGGCGGCGATCAAGGCCAACCGCTGCGACATCTATACGGACGTTGACGGCGTTTACACCACCGATCCGCGGGTCGTGCCGAAGGCGCGGCGCATGGACAAGATCGCCTTTGAAGAGATGCTGGAAATGGCGTCGCTAGGCGCGAAGGTCCTGCAGGTGCGCTCGGTCGAGGTCGCGATGGTGCATGGCGTGCAGACCTATGTACGCTCGTCTTTCGACGATCCGGCAAATCCCGGGCAGGGGACGCTGATCTGCAACGAGGAGGACATTGTGGAAGCCCAGGTCGTCACAGGCATCGCCTTCTCGCGCGACGAAGCGCAGATCACGCTTCGCGGCGTCGCCGATAAGCCGGGCGTCGCGGCTGCGGTGTTCATGCCCTTGGCCGAGGCTGGAATCAACGTCGACATGATTGTGCAGGTCGTCTCCGAGGAGGGCATGACCGACATGACCTTCACCGTAGGAACCGCTGATTACGAGCGCGCCTTTGCAATCATCGAAAAGGTCAAGGACGCGATTGGTTTTGCGAGCATTGCGGGCGAGAAGGATGTCGCCAAGATTTCCGCAATCGGGATTGGCATGCGCAGCCACGCCGGCGTCGCTGCGGAGGCGTTTCGCGCTCTGTCACAGAAGGGCGTCAATATTCGCGCCATCACCACGTCGGAGATCAAGTTTTCGGTGTTGATCGACGAGGCCTATACGGAACTCGCCGTTCGCACGTTGCACTCGCTCTACGGCCTCGACGCCGCTTAGTGGGCGGTATAGCTACGCTTGAAGGCCAGCGTTGCCGCGACATCTCTAGCGCAATCCAAAATGGTTGGCGTGGAGGATGTCCCATGGAAAAGCTTACCAGTAACGTCGTCTCCGAGACGAAGCTTGATCCGACCGTCGCTAAAGCGGCGATCGGCCTCGTCCTCAGTTTTCTTCGCGACAAGGACACGACCGGCAATATGCAGGTCATGCTCGCCAAGATGCCGCGCGCGCAGCAAGACATCGAGGCGGCGCAGTCGGTTGGCGACGGCGGCGTCACTCAAGTCATCGAAGGCATGACGAGCTTTATCGGACACGGCCGCGCCGATGTGAACATTCTTGCCGGACAGCTCGAAAAGCTCGGAATCAGTGAAGCGCAAACCGACGCGTTGGTTCGCCAAGTGGTCAATCGCGCAGAAGACATTCTTGGTCCCGAGGGCGCCGAGAAGATCAGGAACATTCTGCCGGCGCTGCGTGAGCGTACCGACTCGCCGACGGATCTGCGTCAACGGGCGTAACTGTCGGGCTGACGCGCGCTCGCGCGTCAGCCATCCGGCGCCTGTATAAACGCAATCGGAACGCTTGATTTTCCTTCCTGTCGCGGCGACAGTCCGGCGTCTTTCGGTTTGCGAAGGGGAGCCTGCAATGGATGAACTGGTGGCGCGCGTCTCGGCGGCCCTTGGCGTTGACGCAGAGGTCGCCAGGACGGCGGTGGCTCTTGTGTTGGGCTTCCTTCAAAAGGAATCGCGCGACGGCGCCGTCTCGGAGTTACTCGCTCAGCTACCCGGCGCCCCTGAGGCGATCCAGTCCGCCGAATCTGCGGGCGGCGGAGGCGGGCTTGGAGGCTTGATGGGGGGCATGGGCGGGCTGATGGGCCTTGCCGCGAAGCTGAATGGCGCCGGCATCGACATGAGCCAGATTCCAAAACTGGGTCATGAGATTTTCGGCTATGCCGAAGAGAAAGTCGGGCCGGAAAAGCTGCGGGAGATCGTCGATTCGATCCCCGGCATCGCGCAGTTCGTTTGATCCTTATCGTCTAAGGCTTGCGATCGTCACGCCGCTCGCGCGCAGCGCCCCGAGAAGGACGCCGGCGTAGACGAGTGCGCCGACGAGCGCGAGCGCGGTGAGCGCGACGAGATTGGCGAGAGCGCCGAAATGCGCGCCAAGCGCCAAGGCGGATGAACGGCCGAAAATGGCGACCGCGGCGAGACAAGCGCAGGCGACAAACGTCGCGCCGAGCGTCTTCACGAAAATGGCGTCGAATCGCATTCCTTCCTGGGCGAGCGCGAGTCCGACGAGCGCGGCGAGGTTGATCCACAATCCGACTGACGTCGCCGTCGCGAGCCCGACCGCGCCGAGCGGTCGAAACAGCACGATCTTCAACGCGACATTCGCGGCGAGCGCCGCCAGCGCGATGAGCATCGGCGTTCTTGTGTCGCCGCGCGCCTGGAAACTCGCGCGCGCCGAGGCGATCAGCACAAGCGCCATGAGACCGGCGCCATAGGCGGCGAGCACGTCCCCGGCGGCGTAGGCGTCGGTCGCCGAGAATTTGCCGCGCTGGAAGAGCCCCGCGACGATCAACTCGGGGATCGTGTCGAAGGCGATGAAGAACGGCGCCGCCAGGGCGACGGTGAGCGCCATTGTCCGGCTCTGCGCGTGAAGCGCGCCGGCTTCATCGCCGGCGGCGAGCCGGCGGCTCATCTCCGGCAGCAGCACCGTGCCGGCGGCGATGCCGATGACGCCGACCGGAAGCTGGTACAGCCGCTCCGCGTAAGAAATCGACGACACGCCGCCGTCGGGAAGCATCGACGAGAGAATTGTGTCGGCGAGCACGGCGATCTGTGGACTTGCCGAACCGATAATCGCAGGCCCCAGTCGAATGAAGAAATCGCGCACGCGCGCCCAATGTGGCTTGCGCAAGCGTTGCAGAACGCCAATGCGCCGCGCTTGCCACATCAACAGTCCGAGCTCCAGAACGCCGGAGATGGTGATGCCCCAGCTCGCCGCATAGCCGGCGTTTGGGAATAGAAAGGCGACGGCGAGCGCCGCCATCACAGAAAAATTCATCAGATTGGGCGCGAAGGCAGGAAGCGCGAAGCGGCCGCGCGCGTTCAAGGCGCCCATGTGCAAGACGAAGAGCGTGATGAAGAGCAGGTAGGGAAAGGTGATGCGCGTCAGATTGACGGCCAGGTCGAATTTTTCCGGCCGGTCGTCGAGGCCCGGCGCGAGCAGCGAGACGAATTGGGGCGTCAGCGTCCAGACGACGGCGAGCAAGATGATCTGCGAGGCGAGGAGCAGCGTGTATACTTCGCCGGCGAATTCCTCGGCCGCCGCGTCGCCCTTCTGCTCGATCGCCATCGAATAAGATGGAACGAAAGCCGCATTGAACGCACCTTCGCCGAAGATCGCGCGAAAACTGTTGGGCAGGCGTTGCGCGATGAAGAAGGCGTCCGAGACGGCGCCCGCGCCCATTATCGCCGACTGCATGGCGAGCGACAGGAATCCAGTCACCCGCGA
>JALHNR010000290.1 GCA_022843525.1 Methylocystis sp.
GGGCGGCGCTGCGAGAGGCCGTCTATGGCTGCTGCCCGACCCTGTCCCGCGCCGAAGCGCGAAAAATCCTGGACGCTACATTTGACGAGATCAGCGAAGCTTTGCTGCGCGGCGAATCTGTAAAACTGCGTTCTTTCGGGACCTTCAACGTGCGGGCCAAGCGAGAGCGCATCGGCCGCAATCCCAAAACCGGCGTCGAGGCCACGATAACATCGCGCCGTGTGCTGACCTTTAAGGCCTCGCCCGTGCTCGTTGCGCATGTCAATGGCGACGCGGTCATTCCTGAAGAGGACTGACTCCTCTATGATGGGGCTAGACGGTAATCGCCGGCGATGCGGTCGCGGCGAGCCGAGCGGCTTCTCATATCCAAGGTGAACGATGCAGAAATTGAGCGTGGCGGTCGCGGTCTTCGCGGCGCTGACCGCGCTGGTCGGCGCCCATAAAGGCGACTCCAGCCTATTCGTCCTCGTCGCGGCGGCGGCGCTCTGCGCCTATACGACATGGCGCGCGGCCGACATGTCGAGCTTCCTGAAAATCTTCGCCTTCATTTTTTCAACGGAGACGATCGTCTTCGGAGTCATCGGCCTCGCGCAGGCGGAAGGCTTGTGGCCAGAGTCGCTGAAAGACTATGCGCCGCCCGAAACCATGCCGCTCACCGTGGCGGTGTTCTCGATCATCGTTTACGCGATCTCGCATATTCCCGTCGTCCAGGAGATGACGCGCATCTCCGATCTTTATTTCAGTTCGCGCGATCGTGGCGAGGGGCGCGTCTGGCCGTTTCAGCCCTTTGCGGCGAGAGAGAGCGCCATCGCCATCGCCATGGTGGTGGTGCTGGTGCTCCTCAACCAAGGACAGGTCGGCATCACCGTGCGCCTGTCCTTCTTTAATCGCGACTGGTTCAACGCTATTCAGGAGAAGAACGCCGGGGAGTTCTGGCGACAGCTCCTCTACGTGTTCACGCCATGGGCGTTCGTTTACGTCGCCTCCGTGATCGTAGAATTCGTTCTGCAGTCGATGCTGATCATCCGCTGGCGCCGTTGGCTGACGGGGCATTACATCGAGCGCTGGCTCGGCGCGCACACGCATTACGGCATGGCGCTCGCCGGGAGCGGCGCTGACAATCCAGACCAGCGTATCGCCGAAGACGTCAATCGCTTCATCAGCGGCGGGGAGGAAGGCTACGGCGTCTACACCTATTCGATCCTGCTGATCTCCACCTTAAGTTCGCTCGTTTCCTTCGCCTATGTGCTGTGGGACTTGTCGGGCAATTATCCGCTGCCTGGAACTGACATCTATATTCCCGGTTTCCTCTTCTGGGTGGTCTTGCTCTATGCGGCGGTGGGAACGCTGGTGACGCATCTGATCGGCCGCTCTCTCACCGGGCTCTACTTTGATCGGCAGAGACGCGAGGCGGATTTCCGCTTTTCACTGGCGCGTATGCGCGAATACAGCGAGCAGATCGCGCTGCTCGGCGGCGAGCCTGCCGAGCGCGGCTCGCTGCTCCGGCGCTTCTCCGGCATTATCGTCAATTATCTGGCGATCGTGCAGAAGCGCAAGCAGCTGATGGTATTCACCTCGACCTATGGCCAGTTGTCGCCGATCATCCCTTACGTGATCACGGCGCCCTTCTATTTCGCCGGGCGCATTACGCTCGGCGTCATGACGCAGACGGCGAGCGCTTTCGGGCGGGTGGAGAGCGCGCTGACCTTCTTCGTCAACTATTACACCTCTCTCGCCAATTTTAAATCGGTGCTCGACCGCTTGTCGTCCTTTGACCACGCGATCGATACGGCTCGCCAGCAGACGTCCGCGACGCAGATCTTCGCTCCGACGGACGGCGCTGATATTCGCCTGCGCGGGCTGACGCTTGCCTTGCCCGACGGACGCCAAATCGTGTCGGTCGAGGATCTGACGCTCGCCACCGGCCAGTCGGCGCTGCTCACCGGCCCGTCGGGTTCCGGCAAGTCGACGCTGTTTCGCGCCATCGCCGGCATCTGGCCTTATGCTTCGGGCGAGGTGCTGACCCCGCGCGGCGCGAAGGTGATGCTCGCGCCGCAGCGGCCCTACATCCCCATGGGCGCGCTGGCCGAAGCGATCGTCTATCCGGGCCACGTCGACGACTACTCGCGCGCTGAAGTGCAGGAAGCGCTGCGCGCGGCGCGGCTTGCGCCATTCGTGGAGCGCCTCGACGAGGAAAACAACTGGGGTCAGCGGCTTTCAGGCGGCGAGCAGCAGCGCGTCGCGATCGCCCGCGCGCTTCTCGCCAAGCCGGATTGGCTTTTCCTTGACGAAGCGACGTCGGCGCTCGACGAGCGGCTCGAAGAAGAGATCTACGCCATGCTGCGCGAGCGGCTGCCAGGCACGACGATCGTCTCGATCGGCCATCGGTCGACTCTGCACGCCTTTCACGATCGAGACATCGTCATGGAGCCGGCGCCCGGCGGCGTCTTCAGCCCGCGCGACAAGGTGCACGCGTGACCAAAGAGTCGGGACGCGAAGGCGGGCGATCGCTCAAGACGCGGGTCAAGACCGCGCGCAAGCGGTCGCTCTCCTCGACGCTATGGCTGGAGCGCCAGCTCAATGATCCGTATGTCGCGCGCGCCAAGCGCGAGGGCTACCGCTCGCGCGCCGCCTATAAGCTCATCGAGATGGATGATCGCTATCATCTCTTTAAGCCGGGCGACCGCATCGTCGATCTTGGCGCCGCGCCTGGCGGCTGGTCACAGGTCGCCGCCGCGCAAGTGAAGGCGAAAGAGGGCAAGGGCAAAGTCGTCGCCGTCGATCTTCTCGACATGGAGGCGGTCGACGGCGTTGAATTCGCGGTGAAGGATTTCAACGATCCCGACGCGCCGGAATTCATCAAGACCATGCTCGGAGGCGACGCCGACGGCGTGATGTCGGACATGGCCGCGAACGCCACTGGCCATCGGGCGACCGATCATCTGCGCATCGTCGCTCTCGCCGAGCTTGCCGCTGATTTCGCTTGCGACGTGTTGGCGAAGGGCGGCTTCTTCATCGCGAAGGTGCTGCAGGGCGGAACCGAAGGCCAGCTGCTCACGCGGCTCAAGCGCGATTTCGCGACAGTGCGGCACGTCAAGCCGGAGGCGAGCCGCGCGGGTTCGGCAGAGCTCTATGTCTTGGCGACAGGGTTTCGCGGGCGCCGCGACGACTAGGCGATGCGCTACGCGCCCTGCGCTTGCGCATAGGCGTCGACCTCGGCGATCCTCTCTTTCTTGTCGTCGTCAGAAAGAAACGAGGCCGCGAAGCTGTTTTTTGCGAGCTGCGTCAGCTCGGCTGCTCCCAATGTGAAAGCCTGCTGAACGGCGCGGTAGTTCTCGTTCACATAGCCGCCAAAATAGGCCGGATCGTCAGAATTGACGGTCACGACGACGCCCGCCTCGAAGAGCCGCTGAATCGGATGCGCGCGCATGTCGGGGTAGACGCAGAGGCGTATATTCGACAGCGGGCAGACGGTCAGCGGAACTCGTTCCCGCGCGAGCCGCTGAACCAGGGCCGCGTCGTCGATCGCGTGAACGCCGTGATCGATGCGCTCGACCTTCAAGCGGTCCAGCGCTTCGGCGACATAGGCGGCGGGTCCCTCTTCCCCCGCATGCGCCACGGCGCGCAGGCCGAGCGAACGGGCGCGCTCATAAAGCTCAGTGAACTTAGCCGGCGGATTTCCGGCTTCTGCCGAATCTAGTCCCACCCCAGTAATGCGATCGAGCCAGGGGCGCGCCGTTTCGAGCGTGGCCAGGGCGTCAGATTCGTCGAGATCGCGCAGAAAGCACATGATGAGTCGCGACGTCGGGCCGCCCTCGCGCGCGGCGTCGTTCAGAGCTGCGCTCAATCCCTCCACGACTGCGCCGAAGGGAACGCCCCGGCGCATATGCGCCTGCGGATCAAAAAAGAATTCGACGTGGCGGACGTTCTCTTCGCGCGCGCGCGCAAGATACGCGCGTGCGAGATCGTAGAAGTCTCGCTCGGTCAACAGCGCCTGCGTCGCCTGATAATAGAGATCGAGAAAGTCCGCGAGGTTTTGGAAATCGTAAGACTTTCGCATCGCCTCGACGGAGGCGTAAGGGAGCTTGACGCCGTTGCGCTCGGCAAGCGCAAAGGCCATCTCGGGTTCCAGCGTTCCCTCGATATGAAGGTGAAGCTCCGCCTTCGGGAGTCCGGCGATGAAGTCTTGGGCTGCGTTCGACATAACGTCCTCGTTTCAGTCGATCTGGCGCGCGCGATTCTCATCGACAAGAGTTCTCCGCCCGTGATCGCCCGCGAGATTACACGCGTTTTCGGCGGCCGGTCAGATCGTCGCCCGCATTGGGCGCGAGCGGCAGGAAGCTCATCACCGAAAACATCGAGATCAACGCCACGACAATGAAGGCCGGCGCGAAATCCGCCGCCTGCAGCGCGCCGCCGCCGCGTAGCGCGCGCGTCGCCTCCAGCGCCGCCGCGCCAATGGCGACGCCCGTCGAGAGCGACAATTGCTGCGCGACAGACGCGAAGCTGGTGGCGCGGCTCATCGCGTCCTGATCAACGTCGGCGTAGGCGATGGCGTTAAGCGCCGTGAACTCCAGCGAGCGGAAGAAGCCGCCAACGAGCAGCGCGCCCATGATGACCAAATGCGGCGTCGCCGCGGAGAAGGTCGCATTGAAGGCGAGAAAGCCGGCGGAGATGAGCGCGTTGACGATTAGCACCCGCCGAAAGCTGAAAATCCGCAGGATCGGCTGCGCCGTCGTTTTCATCGCCATCGCGCCCGCCGCTGAAACGAAGGTCAGAAGTCCCGCTTCATAGGCCGAGAGTCCGAAGCCGGCTTGCAGCAACAGCGGCAGCAGGAAAGGCGTGGCGCCGAGTCCGATGCGAAACAGAAAGCCGCCGAAGACCGCCGCGCGGAACGTCGGGATCTTCAAGAGATCGAGGTCGACGATCGGATAGGGCGTGCGTTTCGCGTGGCGCGTATAAGCGAAGAGCGCCCCTGCCCCGAGCGCGACGATCAAAACCACGACGGGCGCCGGCGCGAAGCCACGTCCCGCGATGGTAAAGCCAAAGACGAGGCAAGAGAGGCCGACGCCTGAAAGGATCGCGCCGGCGATGTCGAGCGGCGGCGTCCATTCTTCGCGCATGTCTGGAATAAAGCGCGTGACGAGCATGACGCCGAGCGCGCCGATCGGCACATTGACCCAGAAGATGTAGCGCCAGTGAAAATAGGTCGCGATGAAGCCGCCGATCGGCGGGCCGATCATCGGGCCCATGAGCGCCGGGATGGTGAGATAGGCCATGGCGCGCACAAGTTCGTGGCGCGGCGCTGTGCGCAGCAACACGAGGCGTCCGACCGGCGTCATCATCGCGCCGCCGAGGCCTTGCACGATCCGAAACGCCACGATCGCGCCAAGCGAATTGGACAGGCCGCAGAGAATGGAGCCGAAGGTGAAGACGATGATCGCGGCGCGAAAGACGCGCCGTGCGCCAAAGCGATCCGCCGCCCAGCCCGAAAGTGGAATGAAGACCGCGAGCGATAGAAGATAGGACGTCAATGCAAGTTTCAACGCCACAGGATCTTCGTGAAGATCCGCCGCCATCGCCGGCAGCGCCGTGGCGAGCACGGTGCCGTCGAGCTGCTCCATGAAGAGCGCGGTGGCGATGATGAGCGGCGTGACGAAATAGGACAATGCGCTCAGCCCGCTTTTGAAAGTGTCGCGTCAATCCTGACGCCTGTGCACGGACTTGGCGTCAAATGAGCTTCAGCCCTCGGAAGCTGGCATGGCCATGACGGCCGACGATGAGGTGGTCGTGGACCGTGATGCCGAACGGCTGCGCGATCGCGGCGATGTCCTTGGTCATGCGGATGTCGGCGGACGATGGCGTCGGATCTCCGGAAGGGTGATTGTGGGGGATGCTTCGTCCTTCCATTAGTATATTGATATTACTATAATTTCTACGATTCCAGATAGGGTCTGGGAGCGTTGATTGGGGGCGGTAGTGCGTGCTTCTTCGGGAAGCTCACGCTC
>JALHNR010000291.1 GCA_022843525.1 Methylocystis sp.
TGATCGCCGCGGTGACGCCAATCGCCTGTTTGAAGACGAGCAGCCGACGATCGGAGGGACCCGGTATCACGTCGCCATAGATGCGCCGGCCCTCTTCCGCGAACCACTCGATAAAGCTCGCCGCGTAGGCGATTTCCCCGCGGGCTTCGGAGAGCGGCTTGCCCATTTCAGCGGTAATGATGCGCGCCAGCCGCTCCTGATCGGCCATGATCAATTCGAACCAGCGGCGCATGACATGCGCGCGCTCCTTAGCGGCGCGATCGCGCCAGCTTGGCAGCGCCCGCGCGCAAGACTCGATCGCCCGGCAGGTCTCGGCTGCGCCCATGTCGGGAACCTGGCCGAGAACCGCCCCGCTGGCTGGGTTGTTTACGGCGAAGCTTGCGCCGCCGTCGGCGCCGACCCAAAGCCCGCCGATGAACGCCTGCTCGCGGAGGCCTAGGCTGACAGAGTTCATTTCGACTTCCCCTGGGCGCGCGTCGCGCATTTTTGCTACAAAGGGCCAAAGCGGCGTGACGGTCCTTAACGGGCCGCTCGCGAACCCGCAAAAAAACCGACATAATCGCGGCTCATGGGCAAGCGCCCTTCCGCCGCCAGAGGTCACATTTGGCTCGTTCCACAATCGTCGATCTGACGCGTATTCGCCTGTCCCGTCGCTCTGTTATCGGCGCCGGCGCCGCCGCGTTGATCGCGCCACGCGTTCTGGCCAAGCCCGGAGCGCCGACCGGCGCCCCCAACCGCTTCGGTCCCCTCGCGAAGGGCGAAGTTGAGAGCCACGGCCTTTCGACCTTTGGCGACCTTGGCGAGCCAGCCGACTTCAAATATTTCGGCTACGTAAATCCAAAAGCCCCCAAGGGAGGGACATTGGCGCTGTCGCCGGCAAGCTCGACCTACGACAGTTTCAACGCCTATGTGCTGCGGGGCAATCCGGCGACGGGCATGACGCTCGTCTTCGACAGTCTGATGAATCAGAGCCTCGACGAGCGCGACGCTTACTACGGCCTCGTCGCCAAGAAGGTGCGCATCTCGCCCGACAAGCTCACTTACGCTTTTCTGTTGCGTAAAGAGGCGCGGTTCCACGACGGCTCGCCGCTCACGGCGCATGACGCCGCCTTTTCCCTCAACATCCTGAAGAGCAAAGGCCATCCTGTCATCAGCCAGATGCTGCGTGACCTCGAAAGCGCCGAAGCGGAGGCGGACGACGTTCTCGTGCTGCGCTTCGCGCCCGATCGCACGCGCGATCTGCCGCTCAGCGTCGTGGGTCAGCCGATCTTTTCCCGCGCTTATTACAAGGACCGCGACTTCGCAGCGACGACCATGGAGCCGCCGCTCGGCTCCGGGCCCTACAAGGTCGGCGCCTTCGAGCAGGGTCGTTATATCGCCTATCATCGCAATCCCGACTATTGGGCGAAGGGCCTGCCGATCACGACAGGCCAGGCAAATTTCGACGTCGTGCGCTTCGAATATTTCGGCGACAGCCAGGTCGCCTTCGAAGCCTTCAAGGCCGGCGCGTTCACCGAGCGAGAGGAAAACATCGCGCGCGTTTGGGCGACCGGCTACGATTTTCCGGCGTTCAAGGACGGGCGCGTCAAGCGAACCACGACGCCCAACAACAATATTCCGCAGATCCAGGGATGGTTCTTCAACACGCGCCGCAAGATTTTTAGAGATCCGCGGGTGCGCGAAGCGATCGGCTACGCCTTCGATTACCAATGGACGAGCCGCAACCTGATGTATGACGCGTATAAGCGCATCTCCTCCTATTTCGAGAACTCCGAGCTTGAAGCGAAAGGCTTGCCGAGCGAACAGGAAAAAGCGCTGCTGGAACCCTTTCGCGCTGATCTGCCGGCGGAAGTTTTTGGCGAGCCCTTCGTCGCGCCGGTTTCCGACGGCACGGGTCAGGATCGCGTCCTGCTCAAAAAGGCGAATGATCTGTTCGTCGCGGCCGGCTGCACGCGCAAGGATGGCGTTCTATGCTTGCCCGACGGAACGCCGTTGGAATTCGAGTTTCTCGACAATTCCAACGTCTTCGAGCGGCACACGCAGCCCTTCATCAAGAATTTGAAGCTTCTCGGAGTCAACGCCCACATCCGCGTCGTCGACGCCGCGCAATACAAGCAGCGACTTGAAAACTTCGACTTCGACGTCGTTCATGACGTGCTGATGATGAGCTGGAACCCCGGAGAGGAGCTTCGCGCTTATTTCAGTTCGAAGACCGCCAATGTGCCCGGCTCGCGCAACCTGCCGGGGGTCTCCAATCCGGCGATCGACTCGCTCGTCGAAAAGGCGCTCCAGGCGCAAACGCGCGAAGAGCTCGTCACCTGCAGCCGCGCCCTCGACCGCGCTTTGCGCGCGCAGCGCTATTGGGTTCCGCACTGGTATAATCCGGTGCATCGCTTCGCCTATTGGGATCTCTTCGGCCAACCCGAGCGCCCGCCGAAGTTCGACACCGGCGTGCTGTGGACCTGGTGGTGGGACGAAGATAAGGCGAAAAAAATCAACTTCACCGGACGCTAAGGGGATTTCCCGGCGCAGTCCGTCGGGAGCCGAAATGCGGCCGATGCAAAAGAACGCGAGACGTTAATGGGAGCCTATATCGCCCGCCGCGTGCTGCTGATGATCCCGACGATCCTCGGCATCATGCTCATCTCTTTCGTCATCGTGCAGTTCGCGCCGGGCGGTCCTGTGGAACGGATCATCGCGCAATTGCAAGGCTTCGACGTCGGCGCGACCGGACGATTTTCCGGCGGGGGCGGCGACGTCGGACAGGGCGGCGCGAGCCAGACCGGAACGATGGCTGCCGAAACCGCCTCGAAATATCGCGGCGCGCAGGGACTCGACCCGAAATTCATCGCGGAGCTCGAAAAGCAGTTCGGCTTCGACAAACCGGCGTGGGAGCGATTCCTGCTGATGGTGAAGAATTATGCGATGTTCGATTTCGGGCGCAGCTACTTTCGCGACGAGAGCGTCCTCAAGCTGATCGGCGAAAAGCTTCCCGTCTCGATTTCGCTCGGCCTGTGGATGACGCTTCTCTCTTATTCCATTTCAATTCCGCTCGGCATCGCCAAAGCGGTGCGCGATGGAACGAAATTCGACATGTGGACGTCCAACGCCATCATCGTCGGCTACGCCATTCCAAGTTTTCTGTTTGCGATGCTGCTGATCGTGCTCTTCGCCGGCGGCTCCTTCTGGCAGATCTTCCCGCTGCGCGGCCTGACCTCGGACGATTTCTGGCAGCTGTCGCTGTTCGACAAGGTGAAGGATTATCTCTGGCACATCATTCTCCCCGTCTCCGCGATGACGCTTGGCGCCTTCGCAACGCAGACGTTTCTGACGAAGAACTCTTTCCTCGACGAGATCCGCAAGCAATATGTGCAGACCGCGCGCATGAAGGGCCTGACCGAGCGGCGCGTGCTCTATGGACATGTGTTTCGCAACGCGATGCTGATCGTCATCGCCGGCTTTCCCGGCGCCTTCGTGCATGCCTTTCTCACCGGCTCGGTGCTGATCGAGACGATCTTTTCTCTTGATGGACTGGGCTATTTGTCTTTCGAGAGCATCGTCAATCGCGACTATCCGGTCGTCTTCGCCAACCTCTACATCTTTGCGCTGCTCGGACTTGTGGTGAATCTCATTTCCGATCTCACCTATACCTGGATCGATCCGCGCATCGATTTCGAAACGCGCGAGGTATGACGGTGAGCGCAGCAGCCGACGCCGCAACGCATCTCGCTCCGCCGCTTCATCGCGAGGGTTGGCTGCGGCTCACGCCGCTCGACCGGCGACGCCTCGACAGTTTCAAGGCGAACAAGCGCGGCTATTGGTCGTTCTGGATTTTCATGACGCTGTTCATCATGGCGCTCGGCTCGAATTTCCTGGCGAATGACCGGCCGATTTTGGCCTGGTATAAGGGCGAATTGCTGTTCCCCGCCTTTGTGTCCTATCCGGAAGAAAAATTCGGCGGCTTCCTGGCCCGCACCGATTATCGCGATCCTGTCATCGCCGACGAGATCAAAGCGCATGGCTGGATGCTTTGGCCGCCGATTCGCTTTTCCTATGACACGCATAATCTCGAGCTGCCGACGCCCGCGCCCTCGCCGCCGACCTGGATGCTGACGCAGCAGCAATGCGAGGTCGCCGCAGCGAAAGGGCTGCGGCCCGGCGAGCCCAATCGCGGCTGCGCCGCACTCGAATATAATTGGCTCGGCACCGACGATCAGGGCCGCGACGTCGTCGCGCGCCTGCTTTATGGATTTCGCATCTCGGTGCTGTTCGGATTGATCCTGGCGACGATCTCCTCGATCGTCGGCGTCGCCGCCGGGGCGATACAGGGCTATTTCGGGGGACGCGTCGATCTTGTGTTCCAACGCTTCATCGAAGTCTGGTCGTCGCTGCCGCAGCTCTATCTGCTCATCATCATTTCATCCTTCCTGACGCCCGGCTTTTTCGTGCTGCTCGGCATCCTGCTGCTCTTTTCCTGGGTGTCGCTGGTGCATGTCGTGCGCGCCGAGTTCTTGCGCGCGCGCAACTTCGAATATGTCAATGCGGCGCGCGCGCTTGGGCTGAGCAATTTCAAGATTATCGTCAAGCACCTGCTGCCGAACGCCACTGTGGCGACGCTGACCTTCCTGCCCTTCATTCTCAATTCGTCGATCACGACGCTCACGGCGCTGGACTTTCTAGGGTTCGGCCTGCCGCCGGGCTCGCCCTCGCTCGGCGAATTGTTGCTGCAGGCGAAATCCAATCTCCAGGCCCCATGGCTGGGACTGACCGGCTTTGCGATCATTGCGCTGATGCTGTCGCTTCTGGTCTTTGTCGGCGAAGCGGTCCGTGACGCCTTCGACCCAAGGAAGAATTTCCGGTGACGGCGTGGTAGATTGCAGGCGGAGCATCACGATGAACAGAATTGTGCGTGAACATTATCCGGCGGCGAAGCTTCCCGAGGAACTAAGGGATGGCATTGATTCGAACGCCACCGTGACGATAACCGTCGAGATCGAACCCCCGCCTGAGCAAATTCTCTCTTTGGAGGAAATGTTTGCGCTTCGACGCGATGTGTTTATGTCAATTCGCGACGTCGACGAACACGTCAGCGCCATGAGAGACGAGTGGAGCCACTAGCAAAGTGCGCGCCCCGCCAGTCTATATCGACACAAATGTGTTTATCATTGGCTTCGAGTCGCCACTTGAGCTGGCCACGCCGGTCCAGAAGTTGCTCCTTGCAATACGTGAAAAGCCGCTTTCGGCCGTAACAAGCGAACTCACGCTCGCAGAGTTGTTGGCGCCGGTTATCCGCCCACAGGCTCTGGTCCCGAGCCAAAGACGGCGTCTATACCTCGATCTTCTTACTGGGAGTCGACTTGTCGAACTGAGGCCAGTGACTCGAGATATCCTCATCCAAACAGCTGAATTGAGAGAAGCGACGCCCTGTAAGCTTCCTGATGCGATCCACGTCACAACGGCTGTTCAAGCCAAGTGCGGATTTTTCCTCTCCAAGGATAGGCGAATGCGACTTCCGCCAGGCATGATTCAAGTGGGGCCCGACCATTCTGGCGTTGATCGCATCCTAGCGGCTTCGTCGCAATTGTCGTGATGCCAACGATGTCCCCTTCCCTCCTCAACATTCGCGATCTCTCGGTCACCTTTCGACAAGGCGGGCACGAGACCAAGGCGGTCGACCGGGTCTCCTTTTCTCTCGAGCGGGGCAAGACGCTGGCGCTCGTCGGCGAATCCGGGTCCGGCAAGTCGATCAGCGCTCTGTCGATCGTACGCCTGCTTCCCCCTGGCGCGGTCGCGTCCGGCGAGGCGCTGTTTGGCGGCGAGAATATGCTCACGATCGACGAGAATCGTCTGCGCGCCATTCGCGGCGCGGGCATCACAATGGTGTTCCAGGAGCCGATGACCTCGCTCAATCCGCTGCACATGATTGAGCGGCAGATTGCGGAAATTCTCGAACTGCATGGCATGCGCGGCGAGGACGCGGTTCGGA
>JALHNR010000292.1 GCA_022843525.1 Methylocystis sp.
GGCGGCGGCACTGATCTGACCACGCGGCTCGTCGGCCGCTTCATGGAAAAGCATCTGCCGGGCGGGCCGCGCGTCGTGTATCGCAACATGCCCGCCGGCAACGGCGTAACGGCGACCAACTACTTCGCCAACGAGGCCAGTCGCGACGGCACCTACTGGATGGGCGGCGGCAACGCCTATATCGATGCCCAGGTGCTGCGCCAAGCCACCGTCAAATACGATCCGCGCACTTTCCATTTTATCGGGGGTGTCGCGCGCGGCGGCTCCGTCGTCAGCCTGCGGGCGGACAAACTCCCCAACCTCATCGACCGCAACCAAGCGCCGGTCGTCGTCGGCACCGGCGACGGCACCGGCACCTGGGAGGAACTGCTCTGCTGGGGCGCCGAATTCTTCGGCTGGAATATCCGCTTCGTCGTCGGCTACCCGGGCACCTCGGCCATGATTCTGGCGCTGCGCCGCGGCGAGATCGATTCCTTGGGCACATCGAATCTGGCGATGCTCGCGGGCCTGCGCGAGCAGGGCATCTTCAAGGAATTCGTTCAGATCGGCGAAATGCGCGGCGGCAAGGTCGTGCCGCGCGGCTATGCGCCTGAAGTCCCGACAATGAACGCGCTGCTCGAGGGCAAGCTCTCCGGCGTCGCCCAGGAAGCCTTTACATACTGGACCGATTCCAACCAGCTCGACAAATGGTTTGCCCTGCCGCCCGGCACGCCGGCGCCGGTGGTTGCCACCTATCGCGCGGCCTTCGAGACGATCTTCGCCGATGCCGAATTCATCAAGGCCGGCCGCAGCCAGATCAGCCCCGATTTCGGCCATCAGACAGCGGAAGAGGTCGCTCGTCTCGTGCGCGACACCAGCTACCCAAGCGTGGGGGTGACGGCCTTTACCCACCAGTTGCGCGTCAAGCATGGCCTGCCTGGCGCGCCCCTGTCGGCGGCCGAACTCGCCCAGCTGGCGGCAAAACTTGTGGGTGAGGGAGTCAAGGCGACATCGCCGCTGACCGAAGTCCACAATGGCGGTCGCGTGGTGCTCTTCAAATCCGGCGGCGCGGATCATAAAGGGAGCGTCTCGAGCAGCAATACGAAGGTGACGATCGCCGGCAAGCCGGCGGCGCGCGCCGAGCTCAAAGCGGGCATGACCTGCGACATCGCCTATACCGGGGATGGCGGCGAGGTGACGACGATCGCCTGTCAATAACCAGCGACCGTCATCGCCCGCATGTGGATGGAACTCAGGCCATGATATCCAGCAGCGCGGGCCTTACGCCGAGTTGATCGATCAGCCGATCGAGTTCGGCTTTTGCCTGCGCGTTGCCATGCTGATGGCGTTCGGCAAGGATGAGCTCATTCTTCAACGAATGCTCGAGGCCGGTGAGTTCCGTCACGCGGACCCTGTAGCCGCGGGATTCCAAAACGAGCCCTCGAATCACATTGGTGATGTGCGCGCCGAATTCACGCCGCTGGATCGGGTGGCGCCACAGCTGATGTAAAGGTCCCTTCTCGCCTTTCAGCAACTGGGCGATTTCCGCTTGGCAACAGGGAATGAGGGCAATCGTCTTCGCCTCGTGGCGGAGCGCGAAGCGAATGGCGTCATCGGTCGCCGTATCGCAGGCATGCAGCGCCGTGACCATATCGACACGGCCGTCGGACAGCGTCGCTTGCGCGATTGGCGACGAGACGAAATCCATCCGCTCGAAGCCCGACTCCTTCGCCAGGCGCCGCGAGGCTTCGATCAACTCCGTCCGCGCCTCCACGCCAACGACCCGCCCGCGGCCGGCCGGGCCAAGGATCCGTTCGTAGAGCAAGAAACCGAGATAAGATTTCCCAGCGCCGAGATCGGCCAGCACCGGCTCTTCGGACTCCTTGAGCAGAGCTTCGAGGGATGGCCGTAAGATCTGCGTCAAATGCAGGACTTGTTTCAACTTGCGCCGGGAATCCGCATTCAGCGCGCCCTCCCGCGTGAGGATATGCAGGGCCTTCAGAAGGGCAACGGACTTCTCGGGCCGCTGGCTCGGCCAGAGCTCGGCGAGCGCCGAATTTTCCAAAGCTTTCTTGCGGTTGCGCGCCATGGCTGCTGATCTCACTCCACTACGGATGTTCTGCGGGCCCAAAACATGGACTTGGTCGGCGGGGGTGGCCGGCCCAGTCTAACGAGCTCCAGATCGGAGAGAGGACTGAACCACGTTTCAGACATCTCCCCGATTACTTCGGCCTGAGATATCAGTCTATCTTATCCATGCGCGCTTTTCCCCGCTCCCAGGCCAACAGCCATCGAGTTCCACGTCGATCGAGAAGCTGAGAAAGGTGCGTATGGCGACGAGCGCGCCGAGAACGGCGATGTTCTCCAAGGACGGTTCGAGAACGAGCGAGCGTAAAATGTCGGCTGCCACCAAAAGCTCGAGCGCGATCAATGTGCTGCGGCCGAGCACGCGCCGGAACGACGTGTAACGTTCCGCCGTGGCGTCGCGGATCTAGACGATGACCGATTTCGCGATGCTCCAGACAAACCCACCCCCGATCGACAAGAGCGCCGCCAGCTCAAGGCCGACGATCGTCCACGTAACCAAGGCGTCCATGGCGCTACCGATCATGGTGCTCCTATCGAGAGTGGGGGTAAACAAACAGGTTAGCCCGCCAACTAACTCACTATAAAAACAAAGACAAAAGGCGATTAATGGCAAAGGGGTGGGATTCAATCCCACGCGCGCCTCGCGCGCCCAAACTTTTGATCTGTGGGTTCGAAACCCGCCGCGGCATGCCGCAAAAAGGAAATTGGCGGAAGGAGTGGGATTCGAACCCCGAGCGCGCTTGCCGTGATCCCACGTTTGGTCCGTGGGTTGGCAATCCACCCTGATGTCCATGGCATGAAAAATTGGTGGAGAGGTCAGTCATGAAGCGTATGGGCATGTTCCATCGGTGAATTTCCAGCCACGCTGGCAGCGGCATGCCGCGCCCGCTTCCGTAGACGCCAGCCAGGGCGACTTCTGCGCGCGGATGGAACTCCATCGGCCGGGACAGGAGGGCTTGACTCATGCCCAGTGTTCCATGCCAAATAAACCTTGGGTAGGGCAGTTACTTGTAACTTTAAATTGCGGCGGTTAGAGCGGCTTCGCTTTTCATGGAATCACTCAACCACTCTGATTTGTTAGTTTGTCGTATTTTATTTACGCGAACCGGTTCCCACTCCGTTTGAAAATTCTCGAGCCGCGTCTCTCACGAGAGGCGCCCTTGGTTCTAAGCGAGGAGACTTGCCTAGAGCGGTTTCGCTCATGGAAATCCACAACCATTCTATTGTTAGTTTGCCGCATTTTCTTAACGCGAACCGGTTCCCACTTCGCTTGTTAAATGCTCTAGGGCGTTTTTTGGCGTGAAAATTATGGAACGGGGATAGCCATGTTACGCGCATCGACGACGAATGGTCGCGATCGCCGCCTGGGCGAGATGGGCAGGGTATTTGTGCTTGGCCTGCCTAAAGCGGGGGACGTACCCGATTATGTAGAGCAGTTACGCGCCGACGTTGTGATCACCCTATGCGACGATGTGACCGATGCCCGCCGTGTCATCTGCGAGAGCGATCCGTTCGCCGGTCTGGTGCATTTGAGCGAGTGCCCGAATCAACCTCGGGTCGAGGAGATCGAGACGCTGTTCGACCTGCGGCCCTCGCTTCGGCTGATCGCGATTGCCGGGCGCGGCGATGGTTGCGCAAACTGCCTCTCGACCTACGTCAAGCGCGGCGTCCTCTACGATTACCACACGCTGCCGGTCAATTTCGGCAATCTGCGCTTCTCGCTGGGCCATATCCAGGGGCTGACGGCGTTCGAGTATATGCGGGAAGCGGCATCTGTGATGCCGCAATCGCCGCACGAGCCCTATATGATTGGCGCGAGCCCGGCCATGGCCGAGATCTACCGCGCCATCCGCAAGGTCGCGGTGACCGCCGAGCCGGTGATGATCACCGGCGAGACCGGCACCGGCAAGGAACTGGCGGCGCGCGCCATCCACGAGCGCTCGAGCCATGCGCGCGGTCCGTTCGTCGCGGTGAATTGCGCCGGTCTGACGCCCACGCTGATCGCCTCGGAGCTATTCGGCCACGAAAAAGGCTCGTTCACCGGCGCGCATGCGCGCAAGATCGGCCACCTCGAGGCGGCGCAGAACGGCACCTGCTTTCTCGACGAGATCGGCGACCTGCCACTGGAGCTGCAGGGCAATTTGCTGCGCTTCCTGCAGGAAAAGGTGATCGAGCGGGTGGGCTCGACGCAATCGGTTCCAGTCAATGCCCGCGTCATCGCCGCGACCAATGTCGATCTGCGCCAGGCTGTGCGCGAAGGGCGGTTCCGAGAGGATCTGTTCTACCGTCTCAACGTGCTGTCCATCCACATGCCGCCGCTTCGCGATCGCGGCGACGATATCGAGTTGATGGCGACTTTCTTTCTCAAGGCCTTCGCCAAGGACCTCTCGCGCCCGATGCTAGGCTTCCGCCAGAGCGCGATGCGCGCCATGCGCAATTATCCCTGGACCGGCAATGTGCGCGAGCTGATCAGCGTGGTACGCCGCGCCTCGGTAATGAGCGAGCATCGCTGGCTCTCGGCGGCCGATCTCGGCCTGCCCGACAGGCCCGCGACCCAGGGCCCGTTACTGACGCTCGCCCAGGCACGGAAACGGGCCGAAGAAAGCCTGATCCGCAGCGCGCTCGCCTCGCGCCCAACCCTGCAGGCGGCAGCGGCCACCCTCGGCGTCTCCCGCGTTACGCTGTATCGGCTCATGGAAAAGTATTCCATTTCTGTAACGAAACCGGACAGCAAACTCGCCAAATCGCGGGGCCAATTCGACCCGGAATAGACGTCCAGCCTTCTTCTGCGGGCCCCTGAAGGCGGTCCTTCTTTCGTGAAAATCAAGCGATTAGCCCTTTCCTGACCGGCCCGGGGCAACCTGAACCTACGCCACCTCGCCGCTTTTGGCACGAATGTTGCTTTTGTTGATGCCAGTAATATCTTTATTTTGTATGAGAAATTACGTTGGTTTTAGGTTTCCTCGCAACGACGGCGAACACGAAAATGAATCGAGGAGTAGGGGAGCAAGTCGGAGAACGGACACATGAGAACCTCGCGACACTTCGCAAGACCATTCCGGCCGATTCTATGTCTGTGTCTAGGCGGTTTTTACTTGGGCCTGGTCGGAACGCTTGGCTCCTACCCGGCGGCGCAAGCCGGAGATCTGGACCGTGGGCGCGTTATCGTCCTTGCGGCGGCGGCCGGCGGCGCCTCGCTTCCGGGAGCGACCGCCCCGCATGAACCTGCGAGCGCGGCTGAGTTGGATGAATTGCGCGGCGCGGCCAATGGGGCGCCGCCGCCCGACGCCGACCGCGGCTTGGGCGATTTTGCAGTCATCCTCTGGGACGAGATGAAATGCTCTGGGCCGAACTGCATGATGACCAGCGCGAGCGGCGGTCAGGTCACGATCACCAACTCGATTCGTTGACCGGACTATAGCTGCAGTCTCAAATCTAAGAGACGATCCGAGAAATCGAGATTCAGGAGCAAGAGGCCGGCCTGCTCAAGTGCCGACTCATGATGGGAATCATGGCGAGGCGGACGAAGCCGGCGACGGTCCTGGCGTAGCGTTCGAAGTCCTGGGCGAGACGATGGTTTGCGGCTGATCCAGGCGAAGCTGCGCTCGACGAAGGGAAATCGGCGACGGGATCGCCGCAGCAGCAGATAGGCGCTATCGCGATCTTGCACGCAGGCGGGATGTGTTTAGTCCGGCATTTGATGGGTTGGATCGACGGGAATCGCTCGGGCTCTTTTGTCCAGGTCTTGCGATGCATTCATAAGGCATGAAGCCCTCGCGGGTCGTGAGCCAGCGGGCAAAGTTTTAGGCCGTGACGAAGTCAGCGAGATGGCTTCAATGCCGCCGGCGCGACCGAT
>JALHNR010000293.1 GCA_022843525.1 Methylocystis sp.
GATTGGCCGTTCCTTCGCGAGATAAAGCGGCACGACCGGAATGTTTTCCGCGGCGATGTAATCCCAGACGTCGGTCTCGGTCCAATTCGACAGCGGAAAGATCCGCATGGTCTCGCCGGCTCCCAAACGAGTGTTGAAAATCCGCCAAAGTTCGGGGCGCTGAGTCTTGGGGTCCCAACCGTGGGAAGCAGTTCGATGCGAGAAGATGCGCTCCTTCGCCCGACTTTTCTCCTCGTCGCGACGCGCGCCGCCGAAGGCCGCGTCGAATCCGCCTTCGTTCAGCGCCTGTCTGAGCGCCTCGGTTTTCATCGTTTGGGTGTACGCGGATGAAGAGCACGTGAAGGGCGAGACGCCGCGCTTTCGGCCGTCTTCATTCGTATGAACGATCAACTCCATTTCGACGCGCGCCGCGGTTTGGTCGCGGAACGTAATCATTTCGCGAAACTTCCACGTGGTGTCGACATGCAACAGCGGGAAGGGCGGCTTGGCCGGATAAAAGGCCTTGAGCGCGAGATGCAACATCACGCTCGAATCCTTGCCGATCGAATAGAGCATCACCGGACGCCGGAACTCGGCCACCGCTTCTCGTAAAATGAAAACCGCCTCGGCTTCGAGCCGGCGAAGATGGGGCGTGAGGGACATTCTTCCTCAAAAATAAAGAAATGATCTCATAGTGTTAGTCGTCAAAGGAGTCAAAAATATGGTATATTTAGCATAAGGCTCGCTTGAGCCGCCGGCGACGCGCAGCGCATCGCCGCGCCCCTACCACGTTGAAGCGACAGTCCCGGCCTATCGTCGTGAATCGATCATGCGCAAACCGTCGCCTGGATGCTGCTTGATCTTCTCGACAAATGGCGCGTGGATCGCTCGAGAAGCTTTCTGATCGGCGATGAGGAGAGCGACATCGCAGCGGCTGACACAGTCGGCATGCCAGGCTATCTCTTAAGGGCGTCGACCTGAGCGAATTTCTACGAGAGATCCCTCTCTATCTGACGGCCGCCTGAGCGCGCCCGCCGCGCATCTTTGGCGAATCAGTTGGTCAGCGCCGGACTTTCGCGATAGAGCTTCGGAAAAAGACGCTTGAGATCGTCGATCTTCGGCAGGTCATTGTAGACGATGTAAGGCTGCGCAGGATGGCGGACGAGATAATCTTGATGATAGGGCTCCGCCGGATAGAACGTTTTGAGCGGTTCGAGCGTCGTGACAATCGGCGCCGAGAAGGCCTTCGATTCAGACAGCTGCGCAATATAATTGCGCGCAGCCTTTTCCTGGTCGGCGTTCGCCACGAAAATCGTCGAACGATATTGCGCGCCTGCGTCAGGGCCCTGGCGGTTAAGCTGCGTCGGATCATGCGCGACGGAAAAATAGACGCGCAGCAGTTCTCCAAGACTCACGATCTTCGGATCGTAAGTGACTTCGACTGACTCCGCGTGGCCGGTGTCGCCGCCCGAAACTTTTTCATAACGCGCCGTCTCCTTGGACCCGCCGGCATAGCCGGACACGGCGCGCGAGACGCCCTTGACGCGCTGAAACACGCCTTGCACGCCCCAAAAACAGCCGCCGGCGACCACGACCTTCTGTTCGCCGCCGCTCGCCGCCGGCGGATCATAAGCGGGCGCGGGTAAGACGACGGCGCGCTCGGCGGCGCCGGCGCGCAAGGGCGCGAAAATGATCAGCGCGGCGACGAGAACAGCGGCGGTGAATCTCATGGCGATCTCTCCTACGCTTGTCCGCGCCCGATGAAATGCAGCGCGACGCCGTTCATGCAGTAGCGCAGCCCCGTCGGCTTGGGTCCGTCGGTGAAAACATGGCCGAGATGCGCATCGCAGCGCTTGCAGGAGACCGCGACGCGCCTCATGCCGAACGACATGTCGGCGCTTTCCATAACATTGGCCTTGGAAATCGGCGCAAAGAAGCTCGGCCAGCCAGTGCCCGACTCATACTTTGTTTTTGAGTCAAACAGCGCCGTATCGCAGCAGACGCAGCGATAGAGACCGTCGGCGTGATTATCCCAATAAGGCCCGGTGAAGGCGCGTTCCGTGCCGTCCTTGCGCGTGACCTCGAAGGCGAGCGGCGAGAGTTGCGCGCGCCATTCGGCCTCGGTCTTGACGATTTTTTCGACGCGCGAAAGACCGAGGCTCCTGCCGTTCGGGTCGAATGTTTCGATCTCGACCATTTCGGCGGCGGCATGCGCCTTCCGAGTGAAGGCCAGAAAGACGGCGCTTGAGAGAAGGCTGCGACGGTTCACGATCGGCTCCTGCGGTCTCATGCTCATTCGTGCGGGTCCAGGAAAACGTTACGGCGCCGCAAAAAATTCCGTTCACCGGCGTCCGAAGAGCTTTTCGATGTCGGCGAGCTTCAGCTCAATATAGGTAGGCCGGCCGTGATTGCATTGAGCGGCCCCGGGCGTCGTTTCCATCTCGCGCAGCAGCGCATTCATCTCGGGCGCCGAAAGCCGCCTGCCCGCCCTGACCGAATGATGGCAGGCACAGGTCGCGAGCACGTGATCGAGCCGGCGCGACAGTCCGCGCGCGTCGCCTTCCTCCGCCAAGATGTCGGCGATGTCCTCCACGAGACGCTTGCAGTCCACCTCGCCGAGCAGCGCCGGGGTCTCGCGCACCAGCATGGCGCCGGGGCCGAACCGCTCAAGCGCCAGACCGAATGCCGCGAGTTCGTTCAGCGCCGGCGCAAGCGCGTTCATGCGCGACTCATCGAGGTCGACAACGGCGGGGATCAGCAGCATCTGTCGCGCGACGCCCGTCTCCTCGCGCTGGCGTTTGAGCTTCTCGTAGACGATGCGCTCATGCGCCGCGTGCTGGTCGACGATGACGAGTCCGTCGCGCGTCTGGGCGATGATGTAGGTTTCGTGCAGCTGCGCCCGCGCGGCGCCGAGCGGCGACTCGTGCTCCTGCGCAGGCGCGTCATGCGCGCGCGAATCGGCCATCGGCGCGCCGGCCTCAAAAGCGGCCTGCGGCTGATCTTCGAAGCCGGCGGGCGCGTAAGGCGAGCGCGGCAGGCTCCAGTTCGCCGGCGCCGGCGCGCGATATTGGGCGCCATCGCCGCGCGCCAAAGCGTCTATCGCCGCCCGCGCGCGCGTATCGGCGCTGCGATGGCTTTTTTCGGCGAGCGCCTGCTTCAACGCGCCGACGACGAGGCCGCGCACGAGCCCCGGATCGGCGAAGCGCACTTCCGCCTTGGCCGGATGCACATTGACGTCGACGCTGCGTGGGTCGCAGTCGATGAAGATCGCGGCGACGGGATGGCGGTCGGAACTCAAAAAATCGAGATAGGCGGCGCGAATGGCGCCCGCGAAGAGCTTGTCGCGCACCGGCCGTCCATTGACATAAACATATTGCATCTGGGCGTTGCCGCGACTGTAGGTTGGCAGCCCCGCGAGGCCCGAAAGGCGCACGCCTTCGCGCGCGGCGTCGAGTTCAAAGGCGTTGGCGGCGAATTCTTCGCCAAGAATCTGGAAAATGCGCCGCGCCCGGTCGTCGCCGCACGCGGCATAATCGAAGAGCGCGCCGCTGTCGGCGGACAGCGAGAACCGCGCCTGCGGATGGGCCATGGCGAGTCGCTTGACCACGTCGACGATCGCCGCCGTCTCGGTGCGCTCGGTCTTCAAGAATTTCAGCCGCGCCGGCGTCGCGGCGAACAGCGCGCGCGCTTCGATCTTGGTGCCGCGCGGCCAAGCGCAAGCGGAGAGACCGCGCTTCTCGCCAGCGTCAACCCGGATCGAAAAGCCGTGCGGGGCGCCCATCGCCCGGGTGTCGATCGTCAGGTCTGCGACCGCGGCGATCGAGGGCAGCGCCTCGCCGCGAAAGCCGAGCGTGGCGATATTGGTCAGATCGCCATCGGGGATCTTGGACGTCGCATGGCGTTCGACGGAGAGCGCCAGGTCGCGCTCGTCCATGCCGCATCCGTCGTCGATGACGCGGATGAGTCCCTTGCCGCCTTGTTCGACGGCCACATCGATGCGCGTCGCGCCGGCGTCGAGCGCATTCTCGACAAGCTCCTTGACGGCGGACGCCGGCCGCTCGACCACTTCGCCGGCGGCGATGCGATCGACGAGGATGGGATCGAGACGGCGAATCGACATGGGTGAATCGGCTCAGTAGGCCAGGGCTCTGTGGATTATAGCGGCTTTGGCGGAACAATCGCTATGTGGTGCGCAGGGCGCGACGAGCGCCTCTGGGAGCGAAGCCGAAAGCCGAAGCCGCCGCTCTGGCGCCGGATTGGGTTCACCGCAGCCCGTCTGCGCGGAATTGTCCCAGCTTAACCCGAAGCTTGTTTTCCTGCCGTCTATATCAGCCGCATCAACGACCAGCGCTCCAAATGCTTCATTTTATTTCGGTCTAATGGAATATCTATCGTATCGAGCGTTAGCTTGATTTTATTAATCGGATCACGAATATTTTTTCGCGTATATTGTTGGCAAGCTTGACGCTTGACCCTCTAACGAGGGGAGAAGGTAGCAATGTTCAAAGCCTACGGCCTTTATTCCCACATTCGCGCCAATGAACTGCGCTCGGCCTTTCTGCTCGCGGGCTTCGTCGTTCTGCTTCTCGCGCTGATGTTCTCCTTCGCGCTGCTGATCGAGGCGATGAGCGCGAGGCCCGGCGCGCCTTTCGATTACATCCTGGCGCTCGCGGTGGATGATCTGAAACGCGGCTGGCCGATCGGCGTCGTCGCGGCGGGCGTCTGGTTCGTCATCGCCTATCTCTTTCATCAGAAGATGATCGATTTCGCCACCGGGGCCGCGAACCTGTCGCGCGCCGAATCGCCGCGCGTTTACAATCTGCTCGAAAATCTCTGCATCTCCCGCGGCGTCCCAATTCCCGCTCTGCAGCTCATCGAAAGCGACGCGCTCAACGCCTACGCTTCCGGGCTCAAAGAGGGACAGTACAAGATCGCGGTGACCCGCGGTCTGACGCGGTATTTGACCGACGCCGAGCTCGAGGCGGTCCTCGCGCATGAATTGACCCATATTCGCAACCGTGACGTTCAGCTTCTCGTTGTCGCCGTGATTTTCGCCGGCATTTTCGCCTTCGTCGCCGATCTGACGATCCGCCGCTGGGATTTTCCTTTCGGCTTCTCGCCGCATCGCCCCGAAAGCGACAATGGCCGAAAAGGCAATGGCGGCGCGGCGCTCGCCATTCTCATCGCCCTGTTCATCATCGCGCTGAGCTGGGGCGCCTCCGTGCTGATCCGCTTCGCGCTGTCGCGCTCGCGCGAATTCCTCGCCGACGCCGGCAGCGTCGAACTGACGAAGAACCCAGACGCGATGATCTCCGCGCTGCGCAAGATCGAAGCGCATGCGGCGATTCCGAACATGCCCTCGCGCATGCAGTATTTCTTCATCGAATCGCCGGCGCTGCATCCGGAGTTCGGCTGGCTTGCGACCCATCCGAGCGTCGACGCGCGCGTCGCGGCCCTCGTCGAATTCGGCGGCGGCCGGGACGTGTCGGTAGCCGCGTTAGGAGAAGAGCGCGAGGCGATCGATGCGCCGCGCGAGGACGAGGCCGCCTTCCTGCCCAAGGACGGACGCCATCCGCTCTGGCCGCGCGGTCCGTGGGGCAGCGCCAGGCGCTGATCAGCGCGCGCCTCGCGGGCTCGAAGCGAAGCTTCAAGAGCGCCGTCTTTTCGACGACACCGCTCTCGGCCAAAATTCGAAGCCGCCGCATCGCTCGTCGCTTCGAAGAGAGACTTTGCTTGATAATTACAATAATTACAAAAGTAACAATATCTAACAATTACACACATTCCAATATATAGTCATTTTATGATCAATAGATTTGCGCTATACACGGGTCATCAGCAGCGTGTGCTTACTTAGAGCGGCTCTTTGCGCTTTTCTTGGCTTAACCGCTGACTTTGAC
>JALHNR010000294.1 GCA_022843525.1 Methylocystis sp.
CGGAGGGCCAGGCGCTCGTCTGTCCTCGAGCGACGTGGGCGCGATTGACCGCCTGCTGGAGTCCGTCGATGGGCAGGGGCGGCAGAAGAATATCTGGATTGGCGGAGACGGTGGGATTCGAACCCACGATAGGGTTTCCCCTATAACGATTTAGCAAACCGTCGCCTTCAGCCTCTCGGCCACGTCTCCATGCGCCCGCAATATTGCCGCGGAGCGCAAAAGACATATGCCAAAGGCCCGGCGCGATGGCAAGAGAACGCCTTTAGCGGCGCCGCGCCGAGCGCCCCGAGGCGCAAATCACGCGCGAGGCGCCCCCGGCAACCCACAAGTCCGAGCGCGGTTCTTCGCCAAAGCGGGCAAGCGGCAACCGGCGCTCAGCGTCACCTCAATGAATTTGCTCGACTGCCGCGGCCATATCCGGGACCAATCGCACGCGATAGCGGGCATTCGAGCAGGTCAGCAGCCAGACCTGCTCGTCCGGTTTGGACGCACGCGAGTCGCGCTTTGCGGCTTGCGCCGAATCGCAAGGGTATCCCTGGCTTCGAATATGCGCCGCGACAATCTCCGCGACCGTGGCCTGCGCCGACGCCGGGGAAACAAACACTGGCGCACAGGGCAGAAGAACCGCCAGCCGAAGGCTCCGCATCATCACCTCCATCGCCGGGCGCACTCGCTGGCGCGCTCTCGGGGTTATAGCTGCGATAATAGTGGAGCGTCGGGACTAAAGGGCGTCGGCGAGGCAACGCGGATCCTGCGCAGATTAGCCTCGATCAGCGGCGCGATGCCGGCCACCATGACTGCGACGCCAAGCGCATTCGGGTGCTTGCCGTCGCTCTGCATGAGCGCTGGGTGGCCGAAGACTCCGGCCAGCATGAAAGGGTACAGCGGCACGCGATGCGCATGCGCGAGAGTCGGATAGATGTTGTTGAAGCCAACAATATAGTTTGGTCCGTGCTTCGGCAGCGAGAGCATCCCGGCGAGCACCACGCGCGCGCCGCGCGCCTTGCAGATGCGGATGATCGCGTCGAGATAGCGGTAGGTGACGCGCGGATCGACACGATCCAGCATGTCGTTGGCGCCGAACTCGACGAGGACGAGATCTGGATTGTATTGCAGCGCCTCGTTGATGCGCGAATAGCCGTCGGCGCTTGTGTCGCCAGCGTTGGAGCCGTTCCAGACGACAACGTTATAGCCGTCGGCGAGCAGCCGGTGTTTGAGCTGAGCCGGAAATCCCTGCGCCTCGGGAAGGTCGAATCCGGATGTGAGGCTATCGCCAAAGATTAAAACATTTAGCGGCTGCGCGAACGCTGGAGCAGCCAAGGAGGCGAGAAAGAGCGCAAGTGCGGCGACTTTCGCCAATGAAGTGAACAGAGTTTTTGACATGCCTCACCCCCAAAACTTGCCGCCCAATCTCAGCTAGGGCGACGTGACGCCTTAGCCAGCTTAGCGCCCGAAGGAGAGCAACAGGTTAAGAGAAGTCGGCGAGACTGAGTTGGTGGGGAGATGCGCCGTGTTCTTCATTCCCGCATCTATGCGCCGCGGCGCCTGAATGGCGCCTCACGAGCGAAGGGACGGCAGCGCCGGCGCGAAGGAACAGCGCTGATCACCCGGCCTCAAAACATCGCGCACGGGCGCCCGTCCTCAGATCCCTTAGCTGAGCGGTTACCGGCGAGCTGTCATTGAGATGGATTCTGATGATATTGTTGTAGAATCCAAAGCGGTAATCAGTCTTCATCGGATAGGATTGGCCCGCCGCGACATAGAAGCAATAAGAACTGTATTGTGGATTAGCTCTCAAAGATATCGAGCAATGTATGGAGTAGTTCAGCGGCGCGCATTTGAGCGCGACGTCTTTCGTGGGAATCATGAAATTATTGGCGCTCATTGCCCCTGCGGCGGCGGTCTCAGCGGTCAAACTCAAAACCGCGCACGCCGCCGCGATGACGGATAGTTTTTGCATGTAAGACCTCGCAGCAGATGCGGCTAAGATCGAATATAGGGCGCCGTTCACGGTCATTCCTTCACGAGTCGCCCCGCGCGCTCCAGAGTCTGATCCTGCTCCCGGCCGATATTCAGACAAGGCGCCGCTGTGATCGCGCTAGCGAATTATCGGCGAAGATCTCTCCAGCCTGCCGCCTTCTATGCTAACATGCAATACGGCGCGCGCCTCGCGCCGGGCGAAACGAGCCCGAGGAGGCGACGATGGACAATCGAATATGCTCTTGCATCCCGCCGCCGGTTGGATGGAGCGTCAACCGGCAAACGCATCCTGCAATCTCTCAAGCGATCTTCGCTCTTTCCAATAACGAGCGAACGCCTGAAGCGATTTGGGAAACGCCGACGCCAGAAGAGTGGCGGAGGATTTCCGAACTCGTCGTCGAATATGTCATTGACGGTGATTTCGCCGTCGACAATGGCAAATTCGCCTGGGGACCGTTCGAAACGCTTCGCCTCTTGCCGGCGCGTCGCAAAGACTGATCGCGCGCGCATTGAAGGTCACAAGCATCGTGCCGCGCGGCGCCTCGCGCGCCGATGATCAGTAGCGAGGGAACATCATCGGCGGTTCGAAGGGGCCGGGCTCAAAGCCGTCGAGTTCTCGCGCGAATTGGCGCTGACGCGGAACCGGAGCGCGCGACTGTCCACGCGCATTCCCCAGAATCTCTCCGCTCTCCGTGACGACCACCCAGCGACCGCCGCGTTCCTGAATGGCCATTACTCGACCAACGCCCGGCACCACTTCGCCGGGCTCGACGCCGATCATGCCCCTGTCCGATTCAATAAGGGCGGCGCCGTGATAGACGTCGCGCACCCTGTAGCCGCTAACGACTTTCGAAGCCGGCGCGATCGTCTGAACGGGCGTCATGTCGACTTTGGCGTTTTCGTTCCCGGCGGCGCGCGCAACTTTGGCCTGACCCTTTTCGGGCAAACGCGTCGTGGGCGCAGCTTTCGCCGCGACGGCGGCAGCTTGGTTTTCGACAGCGGGCGGAGGGGGGCTGGCCGCCTGCGCGCGATCGCGGTCGGCCTGTTGTTGTTTCGCCACGGCGTCGAGTTTTGCGCGCAGCTCCTGCACTTCACCTTGAAGGGCGGCGATCCGACGCTTCGACGCTTCGTCCAACACCGGAATCGCGACCTGCTGGGGAGCCGGCGTCTCAGCCTTTTGAACTGCCGCGTCCTTGGAACGGTCGGGTGTATAAAAATGCGTGACCGCAAGTCCGGCAAGACCGATCAACGCGGCGATCAGACCATAGCGGACCGGCCGAGCGCCGCGGCGGTCGATGACGATCTCCACTGGCAGTTTTGCTGGCGGGCCGTGTCTTTTCGGCTGTGGCGGCTCCGGCGGAATGATGAGGTCGTGCATGCCTAGAATCCCACCTTCGGTATAGGGCGGAGATTTTATGCATGCGCCTGAATCGCGGCGAAATGGCGTCGATTTCTTTTCCGCGCTGCGCGTTACGCAGAGGCAACGCGGGTATGAGATGAGAGCGTCGCCCGGCGTGAATCGCTCAAGTTACTTGAGAGGATATGGAGCAGGCGGCGTATTGAGAGGCCGGGGACCCGGCGAAGCCGTCATCACCGTATAGAGTCGCTCAAAGAAGCAACTCGAATCATAAGGCTCCACGCCCCTGTTGCATTCTGGTCGGGGAATATAGAGCGGGGGTTGCAGGTGATCGGAGAGGGCGATGCAGACAGGGTCAATGTAAGGTTTTCCGACATTGTCCGTGACGATCGGATGACCGCATTGATCCACGGGCGGCGCCGTCTCTGCGCCCGCTGAAATTGGCGGAGGAGCCGGACGCTTCTGCTTTGCATCGGCAGCGCTCGAGAGCGCAACGGCCAAAACAGCAATGGCAAGGGCGCCTCTGTCGAACCTGGCGCACACGCTTCGATGTTGATTTCGGCGGCGGCGTACAGCCGAGACCGCGAGACAAGTGCTTTTCAACGAGATCCTCACGATGCGCCTCTCGAAATTCGGTGTCGGTCCGATCCTATCTTATAGCCGATCGCCTGCTGGCCGCGAAGGCGGAGGGCAGGGCGCCTAGGCCGAGTACGGCGCTGACGGCTGAGCGGTCGGCGTGGCGCCGAGTTCGTCTCAAGAGACGCGGCCAGCGTTCGAGGACTTGGAAAGACCGGCGCGCGTCCTCCGTGTCGTCTAACCCTTTATCAACTAGGTATTTTCCACAGGTGGAGCACTGCTGCGCCGAAGGCTAGGAAGAACCATTGATCTGAACATTGCGGCAATGACAACAGTTGCAGTGGGCTGCGGCTTGGTCTCATTGATCGGACCGAATTTCGCGGCGTATGTCTAGGGCGAGACGCTTGTCGTCTCGCCCTTCTTTTTTGCTGCGCATTGCAGGAGCCTTCGTCGCTCGAACGAGCCGACCAGCGCTTCTAACCATCGCCCCATGTTGTGGATCAGCGTGGGATCGGGATCTGTTGGCCTCGACGAGACGATCCATTCTTGGCGCGTATCGCCTTGGCCCGACGAAAATCACTGTGCCGCCAGTTGAGCCAATCCCGAGTGCAATTGCTATTCCGATAATCCGATTTTGCAGTCTTTCTGGCGCTTCTCCTTCTCGCCACGCGGACCATTTACGTCTCTGTGGAGACATTTCATGCTCGATCTCGCCTATGTGACGTTGCTCGACTTTCTCTCTCGATCGCGGCCTCTGCGGGACGGCAGAGATGAGGCCTGTGAGCGGCGGTTCGTGCCAATCGTTGGCGAGGGCAAAGACAGTCGCGAAGAAGCGGCGTCGCCGGACGTCGCCAGCGATCGCCCAGAGAAATCCTCGCGCGCCCAGATCAACGCTCAACACGGCGCGAGTGAAGCCGATGACGATCAGTCGTCGGGGCGCGTTGGGTCAACGACGCTTCAGGCGAAATTGTAGAGTTCAGGGCGTCATCAAAATTGCGGCGCGGCCCCTACCACAACGCAGTGACAGAAATATAACTCACCGCAGGCGCTCACTTCGTAGCGGCGCTGCTGGGAGAGTAAGATGTCGAAAGCAATCTTGGCCGCAGTTCTGGTTGTGCTGTTTGGTTCAGGTTCGGCTCTCGCGAAGAGCCCCAGATGTTTTGAAGGTTACGTCAGGGCGCCCTGCGGTCCACCCCCGCCGTACTACGTCGAGGGCATGACGTATTGGGGGTATGGTGGGCTGCCTCATGCCGAGCCGCACGATCCCACCGGCCGCATAGTGCTTGAAGGCGCGGCAGGAGGAGGAGCGCCGCACGGCGATTAGCGGCCATACTCCGGTGACGGTGGGCGCAGCGCAGTTGCTGCGCCTGCGCAGATCGTAAACTCGCGCGGTTCTTCCTTTGGCTCGCGCGCGTGACCGACCGATACGACGGCGTCGCCATGCAAATGTCCCGGCGCATCGTCGAAAGCGCCGAGCGATGCGCGCTTAGTTCGGACTATTTGCGGCATAGGCTTCAAGCCTTACATTACGCTGAGCACGACCGCCCCCAAATCGTCGTCGCCCATAGAACGCCCCGACCGTGGATGTAACTGCGGGGCGTTCTTGTTTTGCTTGGGCTACTTGAATTCAATCAACACGCCGTCTGCCCCCAGCGCAGTCTGTAATCCTTGGCGTCTTGCGCTCAATTTCATGGTGACGCCATTCCCATTCGTTAGCCACATCGTTCCTCGCCCGCGCTCAGCAATAGCCCAACCTCGTCGCACCTGGACGTAAGCCCCAGGGAAATCCGAAAGCCTCGTAAGTCCATAAACGGCGCCAGAGGCCGTCAATTTGGAAGCTCCTATACCGCCAATTCCCAATCCCCCAACAGTGATGGGATAGGATTTTCCAGCGTATTCTAGTGTCCCACCGCCAAGCGAGCCGGAGCCAATGAACGCGACCTGGATTTGCTCGATCGTCACTGT
>JALHNR010000295.1 GCA_022843525.1 Methylocystis sp.
CGCCGCGATCACTTAGCGACTCCGCTTGTGGCGGTTGCGCCATAATACCGGACTATCCCAGAGCCAAGCTCGACATAAAATTCGTTATCGAAGCCGACGATGAACCAACGGCTGCGGCGTTGCGCGCGCATCCGCCGCATGCGCCGCATGAGATCGTGGTTGCGCCCGAGGGCGCCCCGCGCACCAAGCCGCGCGCCCTCAACGTCGCCATGCCGCTTGCCCGGGGATCGCTCGTCGCGGTGTTTGACGCGGAGGATTTGCCCGAGCCACGCCAATTGCGCCGCGCGGCGGCGCTCTTCGCCGCCTCGCCGCCGAGCGTCGCCTGCCTGCAGGCGAGCCTTGTCATCGACAACGGCGAACTGAATTGGATGACGGCGATGTTCGCGCTTGAATATGCGGCGCTTTTCGACGTCTACAACAAGGGCCTAGCAGCGATGGGGATGCCGCTCTTTCTCGGCGGCACGTCGAACCATTTCCGCATCGAGGCTTTGCGCGACATTGGCTTCTGGGATGCGTTCAACGTCACCGAGGACGCGGATCTCGGCCTGCGGCTCGCCCGTGCGGGCTTTGAGGTGCGGACATTCGCCTCGCAAACTTTCGAAGAGGCGCCCGCGGTCTTCGGCGCGCTGGTGAAACAGCGCACGCGTTGGTTTAAAGGCTGGATGCAGACGTTCATCGTGCATTGCCGCCGGCCCATGCGGCTTTTCGTCGATCTCGATTCGCGGCGCGCGATCGCAGTGCTCGCAATGTTCGCCAGCGGATTGTTTGGTCCTTTGCTCGGCCCGTTCCTGGCGGCGCGCATGACCTACGACGCAATCTTTGGGGCTCTGTTGGCGCCGGCCGCGCCGCTTGAAATCGCTTTGAGCACGCTGTGGTGCTTTCTGGCGATCGCCGGCGCCATCTCCCTGATCTTACCGCTCGCCATGGGGATGCGCCGTTGCGGTCTGACGCGGTTTCGCCGCGCGCTGATCTATCTGCCCGCGTGGCTGATGATGCTGAGCATCGCCGCCTGGCGCGCGCTTTACGAACTCTGGCGGCGTCCCTTCCATTGGGAAAAGACAGAACATGGACTCACCATGCGCAACGTTCCCGATGTGGAAACGGAAGTCGACCCATTCATCTCAAGAGAAGAGCCACTGTTTGATCAGGAAGCCGGCGCTTAGCGCTTTGCCGTAATGCTCATGCAGCGCGACATGGCTCATGCCGGCGCGCGGCAGATCCGATTTCTTCAATCTTTTGAAGAAGGGAATGAGCACGTCCTCGAAATTCGCCACCGTGTATTTTCCGCCGTGGCGATCGGCGACGCGCTCGGCGACATTGGCGAACAGCAGCGCCAGCGCCTTGAACAAAGCCGGATGGGTGATCTGCTCATCGGCGTTGTGCAAACCCAGGCCGTGCCGGCAGGCGCGCAAATAGGCGTTAAGCACCGCATAAACTTCCTCGGCCCGCGCGTCGACGAAGGCGCCCTTGATCGAGCGCAGCGCGGCGTTGAAGGTGACGCGTGAAATCGTGCCCTTGCGCCGTTCCGCCGGACTGAGCAGACCCTTGAGCGCGCTGTCCTCGCGTGTGTGAAAAAGATCGAAGACGTCGTGCAGCAGCGCGTCGGCTTTCGTCTCGACTTCCGAGAGCCGACGGATGTCGAGCAACAGCTCATTGGGCACCGGCCGCTGCTTGGTGTTGATGTCCATAAACAGCCGGCATTCTTCCGAACGCTTCAGCTTGTTGTAGATCACCACGGGGACGTCGACCGCATGCTTCGCCAGTTTGAAGCCGAAGATGCGATGTTGCCCGTCGATGATCAGGAAGGCGCGGGGGTCCTGCCGGAATGACAGGGTTCCGGCGGCGCGGTCATAATGCATATGCGCGCGCGACTGCGCCGACAGCACGACGGCGCCCGGAACCGTTCCGAATCCGGCGTCGATATATTTGGCGATTGAAGTGGCGCGCTTTGGATCGAGCAGACGCTGGAAGCCCTCTTCCGGATTTTCGACTCTCGGTTCGACCGTGCAGGTTTCAGCGAGCAGTCTGCTCGGCAGCACCAGTGCGTAAAAGCGGTGCTTGCCCTGAGCGACGAGTTGCGCCGGCGCGCTGATTGACGTTTTGCCGACGGCGGAAGCGGAGGAGCGATAGTCGGCCCCTTCGTCCGGCAAGAGGGCGGACTCAGCGATGTCGCTATGCGTGTCCCGATCCATGTTCTGATCCCTCGGAAGCGTGAACTTTCAGCGTTCACGACAGCTGACTCGACGAATCGACCGGCACTCGGACGAAGACGCTAAGCGGGAAAAGAGTCAGGAGCAAGACGGGTTGGCGGCGGGATGTGGGTCACCTGCCGTCAGCTACGGAGACCGGGAGCCTCCTGGCCCGTGCGCGCCACATATTCGGTGTAGCCGCCGCCATAAACATGAACGCCCTCGGGCGTCAGTTCCAGCACTCGATTGGATAGCGCGGCCAGGAAGTGACGATCGTGCGAGACGAACAGCATGGCGCCCTCATATTGCGACAGCGCCGTGATGAGCATCTCCTTGGTCGCCAGGTCCAGATGGTTCGTGGGTTCGTCCAGCACGAGAAAGTTCGGCGGGTCGTAAAGCATTTTCGCCATGACAAGTCGCGCTTTCTCGCCGCCCGACAACACCCGGCATTTCTTCTCAACATCGTCGCCGGAGAAGCCGAAGCAGCCGGCCAATGTGCGCAGCGAACCTTGTCCTGCCTGAGGGAACGAGTCCTCCAGCGACTGGAACACGGTGCGCTCGCCGTCCAGCAATTCCATGGCGTGTTGCGCGAAGTAGCCCATTTTCACGCTGCCGCCTTGGGCGACGGCGCCGTCATCCGGCAGTGAGGAGCCCGCCACCAATTTCAGCAGCGTCGACTTGCCCGCGCCGTTGACCCCCATGACGCACCACCGCTCATTGCGGCGCACTTGAAAATCCAGTCCCTCATAAATTCTCCGGGCGCCGTAGCTCTTGTGCACGTTCTTCAGTGTGATCACGTCATCGCCGGAGCGCGGCGCTGGCGGGAATTCGAACAAAACCGTCTGACGGCGCTTGGGCGGCTCCACCCTGTCGATTTTCTCGAGCTTCTTCACGCGGCTCTGCACCTGCGCGGCGTGCGATGCGCGCGCCTTGAACCGCTCGATAAACTTGATTTCCTTGGCGAGCATCGCCTGTTGACGCTCAAATTGCGCCTGCGCCTGCTTCTCGTTCTGCGCGCGTTGTTGTTCGTAGAACACGTAATTGCCCGAATAGGTCGTCAACGCGCCGCCGTCGATTTCCACGATCTTGGTGACGATGCGGTTCATGAACTCGCGATCGTGCGAGGTCATCAGCAGCACGCCCTCGTAGGCTTTGAGGAATTCCTCCAGCCAGATGAGGCTCTCCAAGTCGAGATGGTTGCTCGGCTCATCGAGAAGCATGGCGTCGGGGCGCATGATGAGGATGCGGGCGAGCGCCACGCGCATTTTCCATCCGCCCGACAGCGCGCCGACGTCGCCATCCATCATCTCCTGAGTGAAACTCAGGCCCGCGAGGATTTCGCGCGCGCGGCCGTCCAGGGCGTAGCCGTCCAGCTCCTCGAAGCGCGCCTGCACCTCGCCGTAGCGCTCGATGATTTCTTCCATGTCGTCCGCCCGGTCAGGATCGACCATGGCGTCCTCCAGCTGCTTCAGCTCGGAAGCCACCGCGCTGACCGGACCCGCGCCGTCCATCACCTCGGAAACGGCGCTGCGGCCAGACATCTCGCCGACGTCCTGATTGAAGTAGCCGATGGTCACGCCGCGATCGACGGCCACCTGGCCCTCGTCGGGGTGCTCCTGTCCCGTAATCATCCGGAAAAGCGTCGTCTTGCCGGCCCCATTGGGACCGACGAGGCCGATCCTCTCGCCCTTCAGGAGCGTCGCGGAGGCGTCGATGAAGAGGATCTGGTGACCGTTCTGTTTGCCGATGTTTTCGAGACGAATCATGTGTGCAGGGGACCCGGGAAGGAAAGTTTGGGTAGCCATTAGGCCATGCGGCGCGCCAGCGGAAGAGCATTCCCGAACTGCAGGCGATCCTGCCTAAACCTCGACCGGAAACGTCTGCTCCGGGTCCAAAATCGTGAACCGTGGGGCAATGGCGCTGCTTGCTCGCGGCGGATTTCAGTCGCTCGTGCGAGAGGACCAGGTCGCGTGGGAAACGCCGTCGAGCGCGGCGAGCGCCTCGACCACGGCGTCAAGCTGTCCGCCCGTTGCGCTCGACGTCGCGAGCGTCGCGACGATCTCCACGTCGTCTTCGCGTTCGTTCTCAGCAATGTCCTGGATCGGATAAGAGGCGGCTTCGAGCCGCTCAATCAAAGCGTCCCGAATAGCGTCGCGTCGGGCGCCGCTCGTGGTGACGCGGACTTCATAGATCGCTTCCGTCGCGGTTTCGTCGATTGGCGTACGTTCGATCAGACGCACGAGCGGTCGAAGGATCGTGTTGCCGGCGAGCACGAAAGCCGCGAGCAATAAGGCTTCCGCCGGGCGATCGGCGCCGGCGAAGCCGCCCGTCACCGCCGAGCACCAGACGGTCGCCGCTGTGCTCAGTCCGCGGATATTCATGCCTTCCTTGATGATCACGCCAGCGCCGAGAAAGCCGACGCCCGACGCCACATAGGCCAGCACCTGGGTCGCGCCCTGATTGCCCATGAGCCGCATGCCGAGATCGACGAAAGCGGACGCGCCGAGCGCGACGAGAGCGTTAATCCGCAACCCGGCGGTGCGTTGCCGATACTGGCGCTCCGCGCCGATCGCGGTCCCCAGAACGAACGCCACGAGCAGCGACACAAACGTATTGAGAATTTCCGCGCTGTCGAAATTTGCAATGGCGTTCATGGCCTAAATCCGTCGGCGTTCCGTTGCTTGGCTTATAGAAGCCCGAACGAAGCTTGTCGCGGCCGACGCCATGGTCTTGCGGAATGTTGACCCTGAGGCGACGCTCCTGTATGAAGACTGCGCTGCGCCGCAGCATGAGGCGCTCCAGCCGCGTAGGTTGACGTTTTCGTCGACGAGCTGTCGAGCGCCCCCTTTTCCCACGCCGAGGCCCGTTACGCGGGGCCGACTCTTTTTTGGTCCTGAGCTGGCGCTCTCCTCGCCGGTCCTCGTGGCTCGAATCGACAACTGAAAGCAACAACTGACGTGATGACATTCTCCGATCTCGGCTTGAACGAGATCCTGCTCCGCGCGCTTGAGCGCGAAGGCTACACCACTCCCACCCCGGTCCAGTCGCAGGCGATTCCTGCGCTGCTGCAAGGTCGCGACCTTCTCGGCGTGGCCCAGACCGGCACCGGCAAGACGGCGGCGTTCGCTCTGCCGATCCTGCACCGATTGCTGGCCGATAAGCGCCGCCCGGCGCCCAACACGGCGCGCGCGCTGATTCTCGCGCCGACACGCGAACTCGCGGCGCAGATCGCCGACAGTTTTCGTTCTTACGGCCATTTCTTTCGTCCAAGCGTCGGCGTCATCGTCGGCGGGGTGTCGCATCGTCCGCAAAATGAAATGCTGGCGCGCGGCCTGGACGTTCTGGTGGCGACGCCTGGGCGTCTGCTCGATCATCTCGGCAGCGGCCGTTTGAAGCTCGGGACGACCGAAGTGCTCGTTCTCGACGAAGCCGACCATATGCTCGATCTCGGATTTATCGTTCCGATCCGCCAGATCGTCGCGAAATTGCCGAAGCAGCGGCAGACGCTGCTGTTCTCGGCGACGATGCCGCGCGAGATCTCCGCGCTCGCGGACGACATGCTGCGCGATCCGACGAAAGTTTCGGTGACGCCGGCGGCGACCACCGCCGAGCGTGTCGCGCAACATGTCTATCTGGTCTCGGGCGGCGCCAAGCGCGACCTGCTGGTGGAACTGTTGAACGACCGCG
>JALHNR010000296.1 GCA_022843525.1 Methylocystis sp.
TTCCACCGCCGGGATAGGCTTCCTTGCCGAGCGCCTCGACGTCGCTCGCGCCGCTCTTTAAGGCGACTTCGGCGATGTTCTTCACAAGCGTCTGGAAATCGGCGTTGCGGGCGACGAAATCCGTCTCCGAATTCACCTCGACGACGACGCCGGAATTCTGCGAGACGAGCGCGGCGACTAGCCCTTCGGCGGCGACGCGATCGGCTTTCTTCGCGGCCTTGGAGAGGCCCTTCTTGCGCAGCCAGTCGACCGCCGCCTCAAACTCGCCGTCCGTCTGGGTGAGCGCCGCCTTGCAATCCATCATGCCCGCGCCGGTGCTCTCGCGCAGTTCCTTCACAAGGGCGGCGGTGATCGTAGCCATGGCTGAAATTCCTTCTCAAGGGAGTCATGCGACGACGCCGGCCCACTTGGACCGGCGCGCGCGTCTTAAAGCATTGGACTTGACGGATCGACTTAGCCGGCGAGGAGCGCCTTCGCCTGATCGACCCAGCCGTCACGCGCAATGCGGCCGTTCAGCTTCAATTCGCCGTCGAGTTTTTCGACGTCCGCCGGAGTCATCGCGGCAAGCTGCCAATAATGATAGACGCCGGCGTCGTTGAGTTTCTTGACGAGCTGCGGGCCGACGCCGTGCAGCTTGGCGAGATCGTCCGGGGCGCCGCGCGGCGCCGACAGCAGTTCGAAGGCTTCGAGAGGCGTCTCCGTATCCGTCCCGGCGGCTTCGGCGGGACGCAAATCTTCGCGCACCACGGCGCGCGTTTCGAGCGCGGGCTCAAGCGCCGGCGACTCATCGGCGCCGATATCGATTCCCACCGAGCCCTGGCTGCGCGAAATGCCGTCGATGGCGGCTCTCGCCACGAGATCGCAGTAGAGCGCGATGGCGCGGCCGGCGTCGTCGTTGCCCGGGATCGGATGGGTGACGCCATCCGGATCGCAATTGGTGTCGAGCACGGCGACCACGGGAATCTTGAGGCGATTCGCCTCCTTGATCGCGAGCTGCTCTTTGTTGGTGTCGATCACGAAGATCAGATCCGGCGTGCCGCCCATATCTTTAATGCCGCCGAGCGCCTTTTCGAGTTTGTCGCGCTCGCGAGTCAGCAGCAGGCGCTCTTTCTTAGTGATGCCCGAAGCGCCGGCCGAAAGCTGCTCGTCGAGCTTGCGCAGACGGGTGATCGATCCGGAAATCGTCTTCCAATTGGTGAGCGTGCCGCCCAACCAGCGGGAATTGATGTAATATTGAGCGCTCCGCTTGGCGGCGTCGGCGATCTGCTCCTGCGCCTGGCGCTTGGTGCCCACGAACAGCACGCGGCCGCCCTTGGAGACAGTGTCCGAAATCGTCTTCAGCGCCTGGTGGAGCAGCGGCACTGTCTGGGCGAGATCGATGATATGGATGTTGTTGCGGGCGCCAAAGATGAAAGGCGCCATCTTCGGGTTCCAGCGATGCGACTGATGGCCGAAGTGAGCGCCGGCCTCCAGGAGGCCGCGCATGGTGAAATCGGGCAGAGCCATAGTGTCTTTTCTCCGGTTGAACCTCGGCGAGAGAATAAAGAGGCCGGAGAGCCGGCCACCGGAGCGACGTCTTCAGGCAGACGCCGCGTAACCCTCGCCTGTGGAATGGCGCGCTTATAGGCGATGCGCCTACGTCCGGCAAGGGCCGCCGCCAGCCGACACGCGCGGAAGCTTTAGCCGTTTGACGCGTGCCGGCGGATCGGGGTCGGACGGGAACGCGAGGACAAGGAAATGCGCTTAATTTTTTACAACGGCCGCGACGTTCTGTCGCATGTTAATCAATTGATTTAGAAAAGCAATTTCGCTTTTTTGGCGGGCGTTCCCGTCCCAGCAGGAGCGCATTGCCATCCGATCCGAAACAAGCTAGGCTCCCTCTCGATGCGGCAAGCATTCACGTAAAATCAAGAACAGGGGGAAAACGCATGGCCGTCAACGTTCACAATACCGGCGATATCGGCAAGATGCTGCTTTGGATCGCCGCCTTCGTCGCCTTCGTCGTCGTCGCTCTGACCTGGGTTCCGGACTGGATTTCTCCTGAAGGAACCAACGGCACGGGCAACCGCGGCGGCATTCAGGGCGAAGGCGTTGGCTCGACCGCCCGCATGATCCAGTAAAACATACCCCTGCCGAAAAGACTCGCCGGGCGCGCAAGCTCCCGGCCCTTGTCTTTCTGGCGGGTGATCGGCCGGTTACCGCGCAGATCATTTTGGAGCCGACGTTCTCGACGTGATCGAGCGTCGGCTTCCACTTTTTCGGACGGCTAACGCGCCCGACTCCACACTTGCGACAGCCGACTCCAATATTGCGACACCCAAATATTTTGCGCTGCCGGTCCTGCTTCGACGAAGACGGCGCTGAGCAAGATCAGCAATCCGCCCAGCATCGCCGGCCCGGTGAGGCGCTCGGACAGCAGGATAACGCCCGCCAAGGCTGCGAAAACGCTCTCCAGCGACATGATGAGGGCGGCTTCGGCCGCTGGCGTATAGTTGAGCGCCACGATTTGAAGCGTGAAGGCGATCCCCCCGGAGCACAGCCCCGCATAGAGAATTGACGGCAGGGCCGCGATGACGCCCTCGAGCGAAAAAGGCTCGCCGCCAAGGCCCACGACAGTTCCAAGAACGCCGATGACGCCGAACTGTGCGAAAGCCAAAAAATACGGCCGATTGGCGCGAGCGAGAAAGGTTGGGACGAGACTGATCCCGGCCGCCCACGCAATATCCGCAATCAAAACCAGGGCGTCGCCCGACGTCCAACTCTGCAGCTGGCCGCTGTCCGTCAGCAGCCAAGCGCCCACAATGGACCCGAGGCCCGCGACGAGAACGATCTGCCGGGGCCGTACGCCGGTCTGCGCAAAGACGAACACTGGAACGAGCACGACATATAGCGCCGTGAGAAATCCGCCGTTGGTCGCCGTCGTTGTGGCAAGGCCGACTTGCTGCAAAGCCGCGGCGATGAAGACGCACAAGCCAATCAGGCCGGCCAGCGCCAAATCGCCCTTTTTTAGGGAAGATTCACTGTGGCGCCTCTCGTAGAGCGCCAGCGGAACGAGCGCGGCGCACGACAGGAGAAAACGGACGCCGACGAAGGTGATCGGCCCCATAAGCTCGCCGGCGTTTTTTTGCGCGATAAAGGCCGTCCCCCAGATAAAAGCCGCCAGCACAAGCAGCAAATCGGCGCGAAGACGGCTCATAATATGCTGGTGCTCTTTAGTCTTTGACGTCGCTGCTCCAGCCGCTCGCTCCCTGCATGCCACGCATCAGCCAGGGCTCGCCAGACCGCGGCGGCGGCTCTCACCATCGGGGTCGCCAATAGTCCGAATGACGAATGCGGGTCCGCGGCGTCTTCCTCGACTCCGTATTTAAGGCGAGGGTTTTTGCTCGTGGGCATCTCGAGCGATCCGAACATCCAGTCCCAAACGGCGAGAACGCTGCCGAAGTTGCGATTGAAGTGCTGGGGATCTGTCGAATGATGGATCTGATGATGCGCGGGGCTCAGGACGATGTGTCCCCAAACGCCGCGAAAGGGAATCCAGAACTGCGAATGTTGAAGATGCCCGATCGTCCAAAGGAAGAAGATGAAGAGGATGTTCTTCCCGTCGACCGTGAAGGATTCAGTGGTTCGCCCAAACACCCACGCCAATATGCCTGACGCGCCGCCAATGAACATCGCGAGCATGTAGCCGAAAAAGATGTTGTCGATCGGATGATTGCGGAAATTCGTCACCGGGGTAAGCACCTCGGCGGTGTGATGCACCTTATGGAACTCCCACAAAAACGGGATCCGATGCTTGAGATAGTGATCGACCCAATAGCCGATCTCATAGGCCAAAAAGAGCACGGCGGTGGAGAAGAGCTTTATCGAAAGGTCACAGCAAGAGACCGGCGCAAAAGCGCCAAAAGTATTGCGCAGCGAGCCGCTCACGACCGTCGCAACCCCGTTCGTTGATAGAACGAGCGCGCCCACCACGACCGGCATGAGAACGACGCTCAGGATGAAGAGCTTGACGTCCGCGGCAAACGATTTGGAGAGCAGGAGTCGCTTGTCGAAGATCGCCCGCGCCATGGCCCGGAAGTTGACGCGCCCCCGGCGCATCTTGCGCTGATAGGCCAGCGCGGCGACGGCGATGAGAAACGTCGTCGCCAGGGAATAGACCGAAAAAATCGATCCGGCTGAAAACAGTTCGTTGGAGATCTTCGCAGCGGAAAAGCGGAGCGCGCCGTAAACGTCCATCGAGCTTTCGGGTCCAGATGATGTTGAGAGTTCAGCCTAGGACTGACGCGCCTCGGGATGCCTGCTCGCGTCGCTGGCGCGCGTCCCCGTTCGTCACGGAACTGCCTGCCCGCAAAGCGTATTCTCTACGCGAGCCGCTGCCAAGAGCGATATGCGGCGGGGTTCAGAACAGGTTTCGGCTTAGAATTCGATTCCCTCCTGTGCTTTGACGCCGGCGCCGAAATGGTGCTTGACCAGAGTCATCTCGGTGACGAGATCGGCTGCGGCGATGAGCTCCGGCTTGGCGTTGCGTCCGGTCACGACGACGTTGAGATCATCGCGCCGCGCCGCGAGCGCGCTAAGCACCTCTTCCAGTGGCAAATGCTCATAGCGCAGCGCAATGTTCAATTCGTCGAGCACCAGCAGGCGGATCTCGCGGTCGTCCATCAGTTCGCGCGCTTTCTCCCAGGCGCGCCGCGCCGCCGCTTCGTCGCGGGCGCGGTCCTGCGTCTCCCAGGTGAAGCCCTCGCCGAGCGTATGCCAGGCGACTTGACCGAACTCTTGGCCGAACTCCTGGCCAAGCTTTTCGAGTATGTTGCGCTCGCCTGTTTGCCACTGGCCCTTGCCGAACTGAACGACGCCGATCTTCCAGCCATGGCCGAGCGCGCGCAGAGCCAGCCCGAAGGCCGCCGTCGACTTGCCCTTGCCGGCGCCGGTGTGGACCATCAGCAGGCCTTTGCGGGCGACCGTCTTGCCGGCGACCTCGGCGTCCTGAACCGCCTTGCGCTTTTCCATTTTGAGGCGATGACGGCGCGCCTCGTCGTCTTCGTTCATCTCGGTCACGGGCGCTCCTCGGCCGGTTTGACGGAAGCCTAAGCCGCGCATATGACTAGTCGGGACGGTCCTTCGCAAGAAGTGAAAAGGGAACGCGGCGCGGGCATTACGCCCCTATCCGCGGCTGCCCCCGCAACTGTAGCCGGAAAGGTCCGCGTCATCTGCCACTGAGCGTGATGCTTGGGAAGGCGGCGCGGTCCGACGACCCGGGAGCCAGGAGACCTGCCGTCAGGGCGATCGTCTTTGATCGCCGCGCGCATCGCATCGCCGCCGGTGGGGCGGCAGGGAGACCGATATGAACGCCAAATCATCCGCCACCGCCGCCGCCCTCCCCTCTTCGAGACTTGAGGCGCTGAAGGCCGCCGCCGTTGCGCTCACTCTCGGCTTCGGACTCGTTTGGCTCGCGGGCTTCGCCTATCCAGAAAGCGTGCATGACGCGGCGCATGACACGCGCCACGCGCTCTCCTTCCCCTGTCACTAGGTCGCAACGCGCTTGATCGCGCGCGTTTTGTCGACCGGCCTGATCGCCGGCCTTGTCGCCGGGCTTGCGGTCGCGGCCCTGCAGCACTTCACCACGACGCCGCTCATCCTCGCCGCCGAGGTCTATGAGGCGGCGCAGCATGCGCACGGCGCCGACGCGGGCGCAGCGCTTTCCGGCCTCAGCCGCACGGCGGCGACCAGCGCCGCAACGATCGCCGTCTCGATCGGCTATGCGCTCATATTGCTCGCCGCGATGCTTTTCTCCGGCGACGCCATCGCGCCGCGCCGCGCGGCGCTGTGGGGCGCTTGC
>JALHNR010000297.1 GCA_022843525.1 Methylocystis sp.
ATGCTCGCGAGCGATCAGCTCGCCGTTGGAGGCGCGCGGGTCGCGGTCGCCGGCGGCATGGAGAGCATGAGCAACGCGCCTTATCTGCTCGATCGCGCGCGCACCGGTTATCGAATGGGACACCGCAAGGTCCTCGATCACATGTTTCTGGACGGTCTCGAGGACGCCTACGAAAAGGGTCGGCTGATGGGCTCCTTCGCGGAGGATTGCGCGACGGAGTATCAATTTACCCGCGAGATGCAGGACCAATATGCGTCGACGTCGCTGGCGCGCGCCCAACGCGCCACGAGCGACGACTCTTTCGCGCAGGAGATCGCGCCAATAACCCTGGGAAAAGGCGCCAACGCGCGCGCCATCGCCAGCGACGAGCTGCCCGGCAAGGCCAAGGCGCAGGATATCGCCCGGCTGAAACCCGCCTTCAGGGAGGACGGCACGATCACCGCCGCTAACGCCAGCGCGATATCGGACGGCGCGGCGGCGCTCGCCCTGATGCGCGTCGACGAGGCCGAGCGCGCCGGCGCGACGCCGCTTGCCATCATTCGCGATTACGTCACCGTCGCGGGCGCGCCGAGCCGCTTTTCCGTCATGCCGATCGAAGCGATCCGCAAACTCCTGGACCGGGTGGGCTGGGCGGCGAACGACGTCGACCTCTTTGAGATCAATGAGGCATTCGCCGTCGTCGCCATGGCGGCGATGCGTGAACTGGACTTGCCGCCTGAGAAGGTCAATGTCCGTGGCGGCGCCTGCGCGCTTGGCCATCCGATCGGCGCGTCGGGCGCACGAATCATCGTCACGCTTCTCGCCGCTCTGGAAGCTAAAGGCCTAAAAAGGGGCGTGGCGGCGCTCTGCATCGGCGGCGGAGAAGCGACCGCGATGGCGATCGAGCGGCCGGGCTAGCCCCAGCGCCTCAGTTGCATGATCTTGCGCAGCCGGTCGGTCGAAAGTTCCATCGCGGCGTCGATAGGAGAAACGCTCTCGGCGCGCGACCGCTCCAGCGAGAGCCGCGTGTTGCGCCCGATTTTTTCCTCTATCGCCGCGAAGGCCGCCGCTTCGCCGCCGCCGCTATATTCAATGCTCGCGCAGATCACGCCGCCGGCGTTGGCGATGAAATCCGGGACGCTGACGATTCCCCGCGCGAACATCATGCGTTCCGCCTCCGCGGTTGCGGGAATATTCGCGCCCTGCACCACCAATTTGCATTTGAGCATGTCGACATTGTCCGCGCGCAGCACGTCGGGGCGCGCAGCCGGAATGAAGATTTCGCAAGGCAAGGCGATGAGCGACTCAGGGTCGACGGCGCGCGCGCGCTCCAGATCGCCGACGCTCTTGCCCTGGCGCTTCAACTCGGCGAGCGCCTCGATATCGAGCCCATCCTCGTCAGCCACCGCGCCGCGGCTGTCGGATACGCCGACCATTCGCGCCCCTTTGCTGGCCAGAAACCGCGCAGCGTGTATGCCCACGGCGCCAAACCCCTGCACGACGATGCGCGCTCCCCTTAGGGAAACATTTGCGAAGGGCGCCGCTGCGCACGCAGCGATCATGACGCCAAAACCCGTGGCTCCGATTTCATCGAGAGGAATGCCGCCAATCTCCGCCGGGAGACCGACCGAGCGGCCGATTTCGTCATGCACCCAGGCCATCGCCGTTTCGTCCGTGCCCATGTCGGGTCCGGGAATGTAGTCGACGAGCTGCTCAATCGATTTGGCGAAGACGCGAATGAGCCGCTCTTTGTCGGCCTGCGCCATATCAGGATCGCCGAAAATCACGGATTTTGCGCCGCCATGCGGCAATCCGCAGGCCGCGTTCTTCAAAGTCATCGCCCGGGCGAGTCGGAAGCACTCCGTGACGCTGACGTCCGGCGCCATACGTGTGCCGCCGATGGCAGGACCTGCGGCGACGTTGTCGATGACGACGACGGCGCGCAGTTCGACCGAAGGCGACCAGATATGGACGATCTTCGCGGGGCCAAATTCGTCTCGAAATGAGAAAGGATCAATTTCCGATTTGGCGGGCATGATCGGTAAATTGGACAATCGTCCATACAGTCAAGCCCGCAGCCGAACCTCTATCCCGCGCTGCGGCGCCGGGAAATCGCCAAAAAAAATGTCGTAGAGCCGTGACCTCGCGTATCGCCGCGCTACTTCGCTCATCAGGAGCGGGGCGATGGGAAACATTGAGATGGGCTTCGATCTCCACATGGATCTTGTTCAGCTGTTGTCGCCGAGCGGCGAGATCAGCAAGGCGGCCAGCAATTCGGCGAAAGACATCGAGCGACTGGTCCGATTCTATCGAGCGATGACGCGAACCAGAATCTTCGACAACAAGGCGATCAGTCTTCAGCGCACCGGTCAGCTGGGCACGTTCGCTTCGGCGCTCGGCCAGGAAGCGATCGGCGTCGGGGCGGCCGCGGCGATGGACGAACGCGACGTGCTCGTGCCGTCCTATCGAGATCATGCGGCGCAATTCTATCGCGGCATGGCGATGTCCGAATGTCTGCTCTATTGGGGCGGCGACGAGCGCGGCAGCGATTTCAAGAATGCGCGAAGCGACTTCCCAAACTGCGTCCCGGTCGCCACGCAGGCCCCTCAGGCGGTCGGCGCAGCTTACGCGCTGATGGCGCAAAAGGAGGGTCGCGTCGTCGTCACGTTCATTGGCGACGGCGGCACCTCCAATGGCGCTTTTTACGAAGCGTTGAATATGGCGGGAGTTTGGAAGACGCCTGTCGTGTTCATCATCAATAATAATGGCTGGGCGATATCGACGCCGCGCGAACTGGAGAGCGCGGCGGAGACTCTCGCGCAAAAGGGTGTCGCCGCCGGCGTTGAGGGACGCCAGGTCGACGGCAATGACGTCATTGCGGTTCATGAAGTGGTGCGCCGGGCGATCGACAAGGCGCGATCTGGCGGCGGACCGACGCTGATTGAAGCGCTCACCTACCGACTTGGTGATCACACCACCGCCGACGACGCATCGCGCTATCGCGATCCAGAAGTCGTGCGCGCGCAGTGGACGCGCGAGCCGATCGCTCGACTGCGCGCCTATCTCGTCAGCGAAGGCGCCTGGTCGAAAGAGCAGGAGGCGGAGCTGCACAAGGAGTGTGCGGAAGAGGTCGATCGCGAGGTTGCAGTCTATTTGCACGCCTCGCCGCTGAACTCCGACGCCATGTTCGAGCATCTCTACGCAAAGCTCCCGGATACCCTGCAGTGGCAACGCGAAGAAGCGCGCCGATTTGCCCAACGCAGCGCGAACGGCAACGGAAACGGTCATGTCTGAAATCACTCTTGTCGAAGCGGTCAATCTCGCGCTCGCGCGCGCAATGAGCGAAGACAAGGACGTCCTCCTGCTCGGCGAGGACATCGGCGTCAATGGCGGCGTGTTTCGCGCCACCAACGGCCTGCAGGCGCGCTTCGGGCGCGAGCGCGTCATCGACACGCCCTTGGCCGAAGGCGGCATCGCCGGCGTTGCGGTCGGCATGGCGGCGATGGGGCTGAAGCCCGTCGCCGAAATCCAGTTTTCCGGCTTCATCTATCCGGCCATCGATCAAATCATCAATCACGCGTCTCGCATGCGCAATCGCACGCGGGGGCGGCTGACCTGTCCAATGGTGCTCCGCTCGCCTTGCGGCGCCGGCATTCACGCGCCCGAGCATCATTCAGAAAGTCCGGAGGCGATGTTCGCGCACATGCCGGGGCTCCGCGTCGTCGCGCCCTCATCCCCCGCCCGAGCCTATGGGCTGCTTTTGGCGTCGGTGCGCGATCCGGATCCGGTGATCTTTCTCGAGCCCACGCGCCTCTATCGGCTCTTCCGTCAGGAGGTCGAGGACGACGGCGTGGAGTTGCCGCTCGACGCCTGCTTCATCCTGCGGGAAGGCGCCGACGCGACGGTCGTCACCTGGGGCGCGATGGTGCCCGAAACGCTCGCCGCCGCCGAAAAGCTCGAAGAAGAGGGCGTGATGATCGAAGTGATCGACGTCGCGACCTTGAAGCCTCTCGATGTGGAAACGATCCTGCGTTCCGTCGAAAAGACCGGACGCTGCGTCATCGTTCACGAGGCGCCGCGCACGGCGGGCTTTGGCGCCGAGGTCGCCGCCGAAATCGCTGAGCGCGCGCTTTACTCTTTGCTCGCCCCGATCAAGCGGGTCACTGGCTATGACGTGGTCGTGCCGCTGGCGAAGTTGGAGAAGCAATATATTCCAAGTGTGGACCGCATCATCGAAGGCGTTCGGCAAGTGATGGAGGCGTCATGAACATCTTTCGTCTTCCCGATCTCGGAGAGGGGTTGCAGGAGGCCGAACTCGTCGAATGGCGCGTCGCCGCCGGCGAGGACGTTGCAGTCGATCAGCCGCTCGTGGCGGTTGAAACCGCCAAGGCGGTCGTCGAAATCCCATCGCCTCGGGGAGGCCGCATCGAGCGGCTGTTCGCCTCCGCCGGAGACGTGATCCGCATCGGCGCGCCGCTGGTGGGTTTCGAGGGCGCGGGAGAGGACACGGGGTCAGTGGTCGGCGCCGTTCAGCAGGGGTCCGGAGTCGTCCGCGACCAGCCGATTTCAGTCGGCCACGTCGGCGGCGCGGTGCGGGCGACGCCTGCCGTAAGAGCGCTTGCGCGCAAGCTGAACGTCGATCTCGCCATGGTGACGCCCTCCGGCGCGGACGGTTTGATAACTACGCAGGACATCGAGCGCGTCGCACGCATTCTCAGCGAGACGGAAGCCGCCGAGCCGCTGCGCGGCGTGCGTCGCGCCATGGCCCACAATATGGCGCAGGCGCAGGCGGAGGTGGCGGCGGCCACGATCGTCGACGACGCGGACATCCACGCGTGGGCGACGGGAACCGACACGACCATCCGCCTGATCCGCGCGCTTGCCCAGGCGTGCAAGGCGGAGCCTGCGCTCAACGCCTGGTTCGAGCCTCACGCATTCGCGCGCCGCGTGATGAAGAAGATCGACCTTGGCGTCGCCGTCGACCTTTCGGAAGAGGGCCTGTTCGTGCCTGTCTTGCGCGATGTCGGCAATCGTGACGCGCAGGATTTACGCAAAGGTCTGGACCGCCTGCGGCAGGATGCAGCGGCCCGACGAATCCCGCCCGAGGAGCTGCGCGGCGCGACCATTACGCTTTCGAATTTCGGCATGATCGCCGGGCGCTACGCCGCTCCGATCGTGCTGCCGCCGACGGTCGCGATTCTTGGGGCTGGACGGATTCGCGACGAGGTGGTCGCTGTCGATGGCGCGCCAGCGGTGCATCGGATTTTGCCTCTGAGCCTGACCTTCGATCACCGCGTCGTCACCGGCGGCGAAGCAGGCCGCTTCCTGGGGGCGGTGATCGCCGATCTGACGCTCGCGGCCTAAATCTATTCGGCGTCCGGCTGCGCCTCTGGACGCGCCTCGAGAAAGGCGGGATGCGCGGCGCAAGCCGCCTCCACCGCAAGGATGCGCGGGCAGGCCTCGAGTGAAACGTCGAAGCGTCGCGCGTTGTAAACCTGCGGAACGAGGCAAATGTCAGCGAGCGAAGGCGCTGCGCCAAAGGCGAAGGGGCCAGGCGCGATGAGCGCCTCGACCGCTGTCAGACCCTGTGCAATCCAGCGTCTGCGCCAAGCGGCGATTTGATCGTCCCTTGCGCCAAATTCTCCTTGCAGCGCCTCTATCACCCGCAGATTGGCGAGCGGATGAATCTCGCAAGCGATCGTCAACGCCGCCGCCCGCGCCTGCGCCGCCAGAACGGCGTCTCTTGGCAAGAGCGGCGGCTCAGGCTTCAGTGCGTCAAGATAGTCGATGATCGCCAGCGATTGGGTAATGAGCGTTCCGTCGTCGAGTT
>JALHNR010000298.1 GCA_022843525.1 Methylocystis sp.
GCGGCGCGCGCGCCGTCGTCGTCACCGTCAACGATCGCGGCCCCGCCGCATGGACCGGCCGCTCTCTCGACGTCTCGCGCGGCGCGGCCATGCGCCTCGCCATGCTTGAGGTCGGCGTCGCGCGCGTCAATGTGCAGGTGTTGCAATGAGCTTCTCTATTCGCAGTCACGTCCTGCATCGCGACGGCGCGCCGGTCGCGCAGGCGCGCACGCCAAATGTCGGCGGGCCGCTGAGATCGCCGACTCTGCTGGTGATGCACTACACCGCCGGCTTTACGGCCGCTTCGGCGATCGCGGCGCTCACCGGCAGAGCGAAGAAGGTGTCGGCGCATCTCGTCATCGACCGCGACGGGACGGTGACGCAGCTCGCGCCACTCAACGTCGTGACCTGGCACGCAGGTCCGTCGAGTTGGAAGGGTCGCAAGCTCTGCAACAGCTTCTCGATCGGCATCGAGCTTGTGAACTGCGGCCCGGTTTTGGAGCGCGCGGACAGTAAGCCGAACAAACCTGTTCTTATTGCCGAAGTGGCCACAAAGAAAATAATGGACCCGAAAGACTGCGCTCGCCTTCAGCACAAGAACGGCGAGGGCACGCCTTTCTGGCAGATCTATCCAGAAGAGCAGATGGAGGTCGCGATCGGCGTCGCGCGCGCGATTTGCGAGACTTACGGGATCAAGGACATCGCCGGCCATTACGACATTGCGCCGACGCGCAAACGCGATCCGGGACCGGCCTTCAACATGCTCTCCTTCAAATCGGCCGTCTTCGGGCGCGACGACGATGAGCGGGAGACGGTGCGCATCGCGACGAAAAAGGGCGTCGTCGAGAAGCCGCGCGAGGAACTGACCGCGAAGGATTTGCTCGCGGCAGGCTCTGAAACAATCGGCGCGGTGGTGACCGCGAAACGCGCCGTGGTCGCCGGCGGGCTCGTGACGGTGGCGGCCGGCGGAACCGTCGCCACTGAACCGAACGAAACGCTGACGCAGGTGCAGACGACGGCGCTGAGCATCGCCGATACGGCACAGGCCGTGTCGACCGCCAAGGACAGCGTGAGCGCGCTCGCCGGCGTCGGCCACTGGTTTGCGACGCATTGGATCGTGGTCGTCGTCGCCGCTGCCGTCGTCTCGATCGGCGTCGCCTTCTACTACATCTGGCGCGCCGCCCAAATCATCGAGCAGCGCCGCGTCAGAGGCGCCCGAACGGGCGAGAATATCGAGAGGCTGTCCTGATGTGCGGCGGCGTCGATCCACGGCCCTTGCTGCGCCGCGCCTTCTGGTGGGCGCTCGCCATTCTCGCGACCCTCTATCTCATTTGGAAATGGTGACATGCCGATCGTAGCCATTCTTGCAAAAGCGAAGGTCGTCGCTACGAAAATGTTCGAGTTCGCAGAGACGTGGCTGGGCGGCGTCATCATCGCCTTCGCCGTCGCCTGGCTCTGGTCGGGCTGGCGTCACGACGCCGCCTGCAACGCCCGTGAAGCGGCCGCGCGCGCGGCTGCCAAAGCCGCCGTGCAGGCGCAAATCAATGAATGGAAAACGGCTGCCGAGGACGTCGCGAGAGACGCCACTGCGCGCGTCGAGGAGGACGCCAGGGCGGCGCAAGCGCAAAGCAGATTCATCGCCAACCTGACGCCGGGAAAGGACCGCCCACATGTTCCAAACGCGAAGGATGATCTCGCGACCGATTTTAGCGATCGGCCTCTGTTTCTCGATCCCGATTACATTGCCGTCGTGCGCGCGTTCGACGCCGCCGCAGATCGCGGCTCCGACCCTGCCCGATCCGCCCAAGAACTTCGGAAAGCCGGTGCTATTACCCGATCCGAAGGCTGCGCAACTCTGAAGGTCTTCTGTCTTCGCAACCGCGCCGCCGCCACGACGTGCAACCGCCGCCTCGTGAGCGACGGGCTCTTCTATAACGACGTTCTGCGCAAATTCAGCGCGGGGAGCCGCCGCCGCGTCGCCCCTTCCCACGAAGAGTAGGGGCGCGGCGATGCGACATGAAACGTGCGACGCGCTCGGCATGGCGCTGGTCGCCGCGCTCGGCCTCTCGCCGATCTGGATCACTCTTCTGGCCTTTCTGTTCTCTGGGAGATTTTGGTGAACGACATCGCATGGGGCACGGCGGGCCAATGGGCGGGAACGGCGGCGGCGATCGTCATCGCGGTCTGGGGAGCGCTGACAAGGCGCGATCAAAAGGCTTTCGACGAATTGAAGGTGAGCGTCAATGAAGCTGTCCGCGATCTGCGCGACGACGACGCGCGGCAGTTTGAACGGATCGACAAGCTCGAATCGGATGTGTCCGCCGTGCAGGTGGAGATCAAGCATCTGCCGACGCGCATCGAGTTCCACGCGGTCGACGTGAAGATCACCGAGATCGGCTCCGTGATCAAGGCGCGATTCGAGGCGCTGGCCGACAAGATCGACACCGTCATCCAGCAGAACGAACGCGCCCAGGATCGCCTTGCCGAGCGTGAAGACCGCGAGCGGGAGATGCGCCGATGAGCATGGGCGACGTCATTCGCGAACACGCGCGCCTGATTATGCTGCGCGATCTCGCCGAACAGCCGGACGGCCGCTGGAACAGCGAGGCGCTGCGCGAGGATTTGGAGGTCCGCTGGGCGATCAACCGGCCGCGCGCCTTCGTCCACGACGAGCTGCGCTACCTGGAAATGGTGGGGGCTGTGACGCTCGCCGAATCCGGCAGCGTGCTGATTGCCTCCATCACCCAGAAGGGCCTCGACCATGTCGAGCGCCGCATCCGCATCGAAGGCGTGAAGCGGCCGAGTCCGGAGGCCTGACATGGCCTCCGCGCGCGGTCGGCTTTCTTCTCTCGATCTCGTTCCCGAAGAGGGACAGGAAGACATCCGCTGGGCCTTCTCGGAGCTGAACAAGCGCGAGCGGTCCCAAAAAGAAATCCTTGACGAATTGAACGGCCGCCTCGTCGACAAGGGGCTCGCCGATTACATCATCAGCAAGAGCGCTTTCAATCGCGCGAGCGTCGCCGCTCATCGCGCTAGCCAGCGCCTGCAGATGCAACGCGACATTTTTTCAGGCCTCGCGCCGCATCTGACCCCAGAGAAGATTGACGAAGGCAATATCGCGCTGGCCGAGTTCATCAAGGCGCTCATCGGCGAGATCATCAGCGAGGCCGAGGGCGCTGGACTGTCGGCCGACGAGGCGATGAAGCTCTCGCGCGGCTTCCTCGCCGTCGTCACCGCGCAGAAGCTCTCGCACGACCGCAAGACGAAGGCCGAAAAGGATCTGGCGACGAAGACCGAAAAGGCGGCCGACGCCGTCGCCAAGGTCGCGCGCGAAGCGGGTCTCTCGGCCGACCAGGTCGCGAAGATCCGTCGGGACGTGCTGGGCGTGCGCACATGAGTGATGGAACGGGCATGGCGCCCATTCTCCCTCGCGATCCGGCGAGCCTCCCGGAGGAACTCCCGCGCGGCGCGGAGATCCCTGAAGATCACGATCCGCTCGCTGCTGGCGTGCTGATGGCGCACCAGCTCGACTGGATCGAAGACGAGAGCGACCTGAAGGCCGCCGAGAAGGGGCGTCGCACCGGCGTCACTTACGCCGAGGCGCTCGACGACACCCTGATCGCCGCGAAAAAGAAAAGCGAAGGCGGCCAGAACGTCTTCTACATCGGCGACACCAAGGACAAGGGTCGCGAATTCATCGGCTATGTGGCGCATTTCGCCAGGATCGTCGCCGGCGAGCTAGCGCAGATCGAAGACTTCATGTTCGAAGACGAGCGCGAGGACGGCTCTTCAAAATTCATTTCGGCCTATCGCATCCGCTTTTCCTCGGGCTGCCGCGTCGAAGCGCTGTCGTCGCGCCCCGAAAATATTCGCGGGCTGCAGGGCGTCGTGGTTATCGATGAGGCTGCCTTTCACAAGGACGTGCGCGCCGTGCTCGACGCGGTGAACGCCCTCCTGATCTGGGGCGGCAAGATCAGGGTCATCAGCACCCATAATGGCGTGCTCAATCCCTTCAACGAGTTGATCCGCGAAGCGAAGGCCGGAAAGACCCCGTTCAAGGTCCATTTTATCCCCTTCAAAAAAGCCGTGGAGAACGGCCTGTTCAGACGGGTCTGCCTCATCACCGGCAAGACCTGGTCGGCCGAAGCGGAAGTCGAATGGGAAGAAAAAATCCGCAGCTCCTATGGACCGCGCACGAGCGCCATGGAGCAGGAACTCGACGCCATTCCGTCGGAGGCGGAAGGCGCGGCGCTCACACGCGTGCAGATCGAAGCCTGCATGGAGGGCGGGATTCCGATCGTGCGCTGGTCGTTGCCCGACGCCTTCAAGAACTATCCCGAACATGTCCGTAAGGCCGAGTGCAAGGCGTTTTGCGAGCGCGAGCTGAAACCGCTCCTCGGCGCCCTCGATCAACGCCGGCCGCATTATCTCGGCCAAGACTTCGCGCGCAAGGGTGACGCATCCGACATTCTCGTCGCAGCAACGGACGCCATGCTCACGCGGCGGACGCAGTTCATCGTCGAGATGCGCAATGTCCCCTTCGATCAGCAGCGCGACGTGCTCTACTATGTCGGCGACGGCCTGCCGCGCTTTTCCGGCGCGGCGCTCGACGCCACCGGCAATGGCGCCTATCTCGCCGAAAAGGCCGTGCAGCGCTGGGGTGAGCGCGCGCTCGAAGTGAAATTCACGGTCGAATGGTATCGTGTGAACTCGCCGCCCTATATCGAGGCCTTCGCCGATCGCACGATGGTGTTGCCGCGCCATGAGGACGTGCTGCGCGACCATCAGGCGCTCGCCTATGTCAAGGGGATCATCAAGGTGCCCGACGACATGCGTTACAAGGGCGCGGACGGCTTCGAGCGTCACGGCGACACGGCGATCGCCGGCGTGCTGATGTGGCACGCTTCAACGCTCGGTCCTGTCGAATATGGCTATACGCCGGCGCCGCGGGTCGGCAGCGAGCAGCCCGGCGATTGGCTGTTTCCTGAAAGCCAAAGCGCGGAGCGATCGATATGGTAGAGACCCGCCGCTCGTCCATTATCGGGCCGGACGGCCAACCTATTATGGTTCCGCTGCTCAAAGGCGAGACGGCCGCGCCCGAGCGCTATGGCGCGCGCGCCCTCATCCATTATTCGGAAGCCTCGGGACTAACGCCGGCGAGGCTCGGCGAGATCATGAAGGGCGCGAATATGGGCCTCGCAAAGCCCTATCTGACGCTCGCGATCGACATGGAGGAGCGCTACCTCCATTACGCCTCGCAGCTGCAGACGCGCCGCCTGGCGCTCGACGGCGTGACGATCTCCGTCTCGGCGCCCAAGGGCGTCAATCCGAAGGCTGTCGATTTCGTCGAGAGCCTGATCGCCGATCCGATGTTCCCCGACATGGTCGCTTCGCTCCAGGATGGCGTCGGCAAGGGCTATTCGGTCGTCGAGCCGATCTGGGAATATGAAGGAGGCGCGCTGCGGCCGGTCGTCTATCAGCATCGCGACCCGCGCTATTTCCGCTACGACGAAGTGGGCTTGCGCGATCTCTGCCTCCTCGACGACTCAGGACTGCCCGGCCCCAGGATCGAGGCGCCCTATTTCATCAAGCATGAACCCTATTTGCGCGCCGGATCGCCGGTGCGGCGCGGCGTCGCGCGCTCGGCCGCCTGGGCTTTCGTCATGCAGACCTTCGCCCTGCAGGATTGGGCGGCCTTCTGCGAGATCTACGGCATTCCCTTCCGCATCGGCAAATTTCATTCGAGCGCGACCAACGAGGACAAGGCGACGCTGCTGCGCGCCGTTCGCGCCATCG
>JALHNR010000299.1 GCA_022843525.1 Methylocystis sp.
GTGTTTCTCCCTATGTGTTTTCAGCGGCGGCGCGCGACGGCGTCATCAGTCTCTCCGGCCATTTGCCGAGCGATGATTTACGCAGACAAGTCGTCGCCATGGCGGCCGCGGCCGGCGCCGGCGCCGCGGTCAGCGATGCGATTCAGCTCGGCGCTGGCGCCCCGGCCGGAGACTTCGCCGGCGCGCTTGCGTTCGCGGTCGGGGAACTTGGCAAGTTGTCGCAAGGCAAAGTCGCCGTATCCGACGGCAAGATCATCATCGAAGGGCAGGGGCGCCAGAACATATTGGGCGAGACGATCCGCGCCGATGCGAAAACGCGGTTGCCTTCAGGATTTGAGATCGCGCGGCTCGACGTCATGGCGGGTCCGATAACGCCATATGTTTTCAGCGCCCAGCGCGCCGGCGGAGACATCACGCTCACCGGCTATGCGCCAGACGAGGCCGTCCGTAATCGCCTCGTCGAAACCGCGCGCAGGAGTTTCTTCGACGCGAAAGTCGTCGATCGACTCGTCATCGCAAAAGGGGCGCCGCAGAACTTCGCGGAAGCGACGGATCATGCCCTTGCCGCATTGGCGCGGCTCGACGAAGGCAAGCTCGCGATCAGCGATTCGACTATCTCGCTCGCGGGCGTCGCGCGTCATCAGAGCGCGCGCGCCGAGATTGCGGCGAGCTTCGCCGAGGCGCTTCCGCAAAGTTTCCGCAGCGAGGCGCAGCTGTCGACCCGCATCGTCGGCTCGCCGCTTGTTGCAAGCCAATGTGGCTCGGCGCTCTCAGAGCTTCTCGCCAAATCTCCGATTGTCTTTGCGTCCGACGATTCGGCGATCGCCGCTGAATCAGCGCCTCTCATCGATGCGATCGCCGCGACGGCGCTGCGCTGCCCGGGCGCCACTCTCGAAATTGCGGCGCACACCGACAACATCGGCATCGCCGAAGTGAATCTGGGGCGCAGCAAGCGTCGCGCGCAGGCGGTCGTCGAACGCCTGGCGAAGGCTGGAGTCGACCCGTTCAGAATAAGCGCGGTCGGGTATGGCGGCGAGCGTCCCATCGCTTCCAATGACACTGACGAAAATCGCGCGCGCAATCGCCGCGTCGAAATCGTCGTCAAGTAGCGCCAGAGAAGGAGACGGCGGATGTCCTACTTGCTGACGCTTGGCTGGCCTTGGTTCGCCGCCGCCTGCGGGCTTGGCGCGCTTGCCGGCTATGTGACGACCTCGCCGGCGAAGGACGCCCCTGCGGCGCCCGGCTGGAACTTCATCGCGATCGCCGTGACGCTCGGCGCGGGCGCAGCCGCCTCCTGGCTGGGGCTCCTTGACGGGCGCGCGGCGCTGACGATGGACGTGTTGCTGATCGCGGCGCTCGCTTATCTCATCGGCCTGCCGGTGGGCGGCGCGCTCAAGACGACACAGGCCGCGCCTGTTTACGTCGCCAAACGGCCAATCGTCGTATTGCGCGGCGCGACGCGCGACGTTTGCGAATCGACAGTTACGCCGTCGCCCCAATCGCAAGAAGACCAAGATGAGATCGTCGCGACGGCGGCGCAGCCAGCGACGCCGACGAGCGTTGAGCCGGCGCTAGAGGCGGCGGCTTCAGCCGCCAAGGCGCTGAATGAAAAAGCAGCGCAAATGCGCGCGCCGACCGGCAAGATGGCGCCGGGCGCACGTCCTGCTGCGCTGTCTGCGCCGCGCAACGAGACAGCGGACGATCTCGCCAAGATCAAGGGCGTCGGACCCAAGAGCGTCGAGAAGCTGCACGCGCTGGGGGTTTTCCATTATGATCAGATCGCCGGCTGGAGCGACGACAACGTCAAATGGATCGAGGCGTCGATCGGCGCGGCTGGGCGGGTGAAGCGCAACGGGTGGGTCGAGCAGGCGCAGGCGCTGAGCGGCGGCGCTTCGACTGATCGCAACGCTGATGCGGCATAAGCGCCGGCAAAAGGACGAGTGCGTGCGTATGCGTATGGGTCTGAGCTTCGTCTTCATCTGCGTCGCGTCATTATCGGCTCCAGCGCTGCGCGCGCAGGATATGCTGCAAGGCGTCGATCTTGCGCAGCCGGCGTATTCCAAGGCTGAATTGACGCGCGCCGACGTCGAAACGGCGCTGTTGCATCGAAAGAGCGGACATAAGATCGATCTTTCGGAAAAAAGCCTCAACGGCCTCGACCTTTCCGGACTCGATCTGCACGGCGTCGATTTTCGCGCGGCCCGCATGAATAAGACCTCGCTCGCCGGCGCACGGCTCGACGACGCGATCCTCGATCAGGCCTGGCTGATCGAAGCCGACCTCACCGGCGCATCGCTGACGGGGGCGCACGCCTTCGCTTCGCAAATGCAGCGGATAAAGGCGGACGGCGCAGACTTCGCGCATGCGCGTCTTGCCGGCGATCTGACCGGCGCATCGGCGCGCGGCGCCAATTTCACCGAGGCGGATCTCTCCGCCGACATGAAGAACCAGTCGATGGGATTGATGCGCGCGGTGCTGCGCTCGGCCGTGCTCGAAGGCGCGCGTTTTCACAAGGCCAATCTCGCGAGCGCCGACCTGCGCTTCGCCCGCGCCGCGGGCGCGGATTTTTCCGACGCGAATCTGAAGGGCGCCGACGCCGCCGGCGCGGATTTAACCGGCGTAAACTGGGCCGGCGCCACGACTGACGGTCTTGATCTCGATTCCGCGCAGATCGACGCCGCAGCCGGGGGCGCGCTCGCAGGCGCGCAGAACATCGAACGCGCCCGCGTGAAATGACGCGCGACGTTATCCGCATCGGCGTTGACCTCGGCGGCACCAAAATCGAAGCGATCGCGCTTGACGCGGTCGGCGAGACGCTGGCGCGTCGCCGCGTCGCGACGCCCGCGGATGATTATGCGGCGATCGTCGACGCCGTCGCGACCCTCGTGCGCGAGATCGAATCCCATATCGGGCGGCGCGGATTGGTGGGCGTCGGCGCGCCTGGCGCGATCTCGACGCATACCGGCCTCGTGAAAAACTCCAACACGGCCGTGGTCAACGGCAAGCCGCTCGACGTCGATCTCGCGCAAGCGCTTGGACGTCCGGTGCGGGTCGCCAATGACGCCAATTGCTTCGCGCTGTCGGAGGCGATTGACGGCGCCGGCCGCGGCGCCGGCGTGGTGTTCGGCGTCATTCTTGGCACAGGGGTCGGCGGCGGCGTCATCGTCAACGGAAAGATCCTCGAGGGGCGCAATCGCGTCGCCGGCGAATGGGGTCATACGCCGCTGCCGTGGATGACTCCGGAGGAATATCCCGGGAGCCCCTGCTTTTGCGGGCACAGCGGCTGCGTCGAGACGTTTCTTTGCGGCGCCGGCCTTTCGCGCGACTATGAGAAGCGCTCCGGCGCGCGCCGCCCCGCGGCCGAAATCGCCGCGCTGGCGCATGGTGGCGAGCCCGCCGCGCGCGCAAGCCTCGATTGCTATCAGGACCGTCTGGCGCGGGCGCTGGCGGTGGTCGTCGATCTCATCGATCCTGACGTCATCGTGCTCGGTGGCGGGCTTTCCAACATCTCGCGCCTCTATGAGGGACTCGCGGCGCGCGTGGGGGAGAATGCCGTCACCGACGCCTTCGATACGAAAATCCTGCCGAATGCGCATGGCGACTCGGGCGGCGTGCGCGGCGCCGCATGGCTATGGGGCCCCGGCGAGGCCGACCAATGAGGCGCACATTTGGGAGCCGCCGCAGCGCGCCTGGCGCGCAGCTTGCGCCGGCGCCGTTCCCTCCAGCCTCGCGCGGGTGTATGCGGAAGCAATCGCGGCGGCTGCGGCGAGCGTGAGAGGGAGTTTGCGATGGGCGCCGCCGGAGATCAGCAGAATCACGGGAAGAAACCGTGCGCCCATTTGGCTTTTCTCGCCTCGGGCGCGCCCGAGGCGGAGGAGTCGCGCCAGCGGCTGATTGAAAAATACGGCGACTGCCCGCCTGAGGAGGCCGATTGCATCGTCGCGCTCGGGGGCGACGGCCTCATGCTTCGCACGCTGCATCGGTTCATGGACGCCGGCAAGCCGATCTACGGCATGAATCGCGGCTCCGTCGGCTTTCTGATGAACCAGTATCGCGAGACGGGGCTGCGCAAGCGCATCGCCGAGGCCAAGCCTTCGATCATTCACCCCTTGCTGATGCATGCCGTCAATGTGCGCGGCGACGAGTTTTCGGCGCACGCCATCAATGAGGTGTCGCTGTTGCGCCAGACCTCGCAAATCGCCAAGCTGCGCATTCTGGTCAATGGCCAGGAGCGCCTGCCGGAACTCGTCACCGACGGCGTGCTGGTGTCGACGCCCGCGGGCTCGACCGCCTACAATCTTTCCGCCAATGGTCCGATCCTGCCGCTCGATGCGCCGCTGATGGCCTTGACGCCGATCTCCGCCTTCCGCCCGCGCCGCTGGCATGGCGCTCTGCTGCCTGACCTCGCCAAGGTGCGGATCGAGGTCCTCGAAGCGGCGAAGCGGCCCGTCTCCGTCGTCGCCGATCATGACGAATTCCGCGACCTTGCTTATGTGGACGTGGTGATGGACCACGCCACCAGTCTGGTCCTGCTCCACGACGCCGGCCATTCGCTGGAAGAGCGAATTTTGCGCGAGCAGTTCGGATACTAGGCCCAATGACTGAATCAGCGATCAAGCCCTTCCGCCGTCACGTCTTCGTCTGCGTCAACACGCGCGACGGCAGATCAGCCTGCGAGGACCACGGCGCCAAGGAGGCGCTGGCGAAGGTGAAGGAAGCGCTCAAGGCGCTGCCCTTCGCCAAGCGCGACGGCGTGCGCCTGTCACAGTCGGGCTGCCTCGGCCAATGCGAGCACGGTCCTGTCGCGGTCATCTATCCTGGCGGCAAATGGATCAGCTATTCGTCGACCGACGAGTTGATCCGCTTCGTGCTGGAGGCGATCGAGGCCTCCGACTGATCAGCGGCCGGGCTGAGCATGCTAGAAGTGGCGGAGGTCTCCTGAACAAGCCCGGTCGCATGCGCTCCTGTTTGATCCTTGAGTCCGACGCCAGCGATGAGGATGTCGCGGCGGCGCTCGATTGCGGCGCCGACGCGATTTTGTTGCGGCTCGGCCCCTGCGCGGAGGACGCGGCGCGACGCAGCGCCCGCGCGCGCGCCTGCGCGCTGATCAATGAGGCGCGAGGCAAGGGGTCGCGAGGCAAGAGCGCGGCGCCAAAGCTCTTCGTGGAAGTGGCTCCTCTCGAGAGCGAACTCATCGAAGCCGATCTCGACGCGCTGTTCGGCCCGGGACCGGACGGCGTCTTTCTGTCGTCCTGCGCCGGCGCCGCGAGCCTGCAGCGCATGTCGGTGAAGCTCGCCGTGCGCGAGGCGCAAGCCGGCCTCGCCGACGGCGCGACCAGGATCGGCGCTTTCGCCGGGGGCGATGCCGCCGCGGCGTTGGCGTTGCGTTCCCTTACCGGCGCGTCGCCGCGTCTTGCGGCCCTGGCCTTCGACGAAGTCGAGCTGCGCGCGGCGCTGGGCCTCGCCTGCGGAGATGGCTCCGCTGTCCAAATGGCGCGCGGGGCCGTCGTACTCGCGGCGGCCTCGGCCGGCGTTCCGGCGCTCGCTGCGGCCGTGCAAATCGGCGAAGAGGATGGCTATGCGGCGGCGCGCCGCGACGGTTTCCATGGCGCGATGGCGCTTTTTCCGGGACAGATCGCGGCCATCCACGAGGCCTTCCCGCGGGGCGAGAATCGACAAAGATCGCAATCCTCGGCATAGACAAGACGATGAAAAAAGTCCGATTGGACGCGCTAGGCCGGGCCGCCGCGGCGGCGCTCGCCGGCGC